>DATMUQ010000835.1:0-3450 GCA_035563795.1 Terriglobales bacterium
CCTGTCCCTCTCCCACGAGGGGAGAGAGAACGCTGCTGCCAGCAGCCTCTTCTCTAAGGCTTTCGGCAGAGCCTAAAGGTCAAGATCTTTCTCGGGCTACAGCTCACTTGCCGAAAGCAGCCCATCTTCAAAGTATGCAAAGAAAGGCAACGACAGCGTCCCCTCTCCCCTTGTGGGAGAGGGACAGGGTGAGGGGTGAGCGTCAGCGACTGAAGGCCGTTACCACCAAGCTTGCCTCTAAAACCGTTCTCCCCTACTCCGCCGCCTCGCCGGTCTCCGATGTGTCTTCCGCGCCGGCATCGATGAAGCCGCCGGACTGGCGGTGCCAGAGCCTGGCATAGGCGCCGCCCTTCTGCAGCAAATCGGCATGGCTGCCGCTTTCGACGATGCGGCCGTGATCGAGCACGATCAGCCGGTCCATGCGGGCGATGGTCGACAGGCGGTGGGCGATGGCGATCACGGTGCGGCCCTGCATCAGGTCGTCGAGCTGTTCCTGGATCGCCGCCTCGATCTCCGAATCCAATGCCGAGGTCGCCTCGTCCAGCACCAGGATCGGCGCGTTCTTGAGGATGACGCGGGCGATGGCGACGCGCTGGCGCTGGCCGCCGGAGAGCTTCACACCGCGCTCGCCGACATGGGCCTCAAAACCCTTGCGGCCCATCCAGTCCTCGAGCTTGGTGATGAAACTCGTCGCCTGGGCGCGGTCGGCCGCCGCCTGGATCTCGGCCTCGCTGGCCGAGGGCCGGCCATAGCGGATGTTGTCGCGGATCGAGCGGTGCAGCAGCGAGGTGTCCTGCGTCACCATGGCGATCTGCGCCCGCAGGCTCTCTTGCGTCAGCTGCGCAATGTCCTGGCCGTCGATCTCGATCTTGCCGCTTTCGAGTTCGTAGAAGCGCAGCAGCAGATTGACCAGGGTCGACTTGCCAGCACCGGAGGCGCCGACCAGGCCGACGCGCTCGCCGGGCGCGATCGCGAGATCGATGCCGTGCAGCACGCCGCGCTGGGTGCCATAGCCGAAATGCACGTCGTCGAAGCGGATGCCGCCCTTCGTCACGCTCAGCGTGCCGGCACCCGGCTTGTCGCGCATCTGCCGCGGCACCGCGATCGATTTCATGCCGTCGAGCACCACGCCGACATTCTCGAAGATCGCCGTGACGTTGAAGGCGACCCAGCCGGAGATGTTGACCATCTGCCAGGAGAGCGGCAGCGACATGGCGAGGACACCGAGGCCGATGCTGCCCTTGATCCACAGCCCGATGCCGACGATGCCGCTGGCCAGCAGCAGCAAGGCGTTGAGGGTGGCGAGCGCGATGGTGAAGAGGGAGTTGTTGCGGGTCTGGTCGCGGAACATGGCGGTGTGCTGGTCGACCGCCTCCTGCACGAAATCATCCTCGTCGCGCGGCCTGGCGAAGAGTTTCACGGTGAGAATGTTGGTGTAGGAATCGACCACGCGCCCGGTGAGCAGCGAGCGCATCTCCGACATTGCCCGCGAACGGTCGCGCAAGCGCGGCACGAAAAAGCGCAAGAGGCCGATATAGAGCAGGAACCAGACGGCGATCGGCAGCATCAGCCGCCAATCGTTCTGCGCCAGCAGCACCAGGGCCGAGGTGCCATAGACCATGATGTACCAGACGGCACCGGTGATCTGCACCAGGCTCTCGCGCAAGGCCGGGCCGGTCTGCATGACGCGGTTGGCGATGCGGCCGGCGAAGTCGTTCTGGAAATAGCTCCAGCTCTGGCGCACCACATTATAGTGGCTCTGCCAGCGGATGAGATTGGTGAGGCTGGGCGCCACCGCCTGGTTGACGACGAGGTTCTGCAAGGCGATGCCGAGCGGCCGCGCGATCACCAGCACCAGCGCCATGGCAAGCAGGCTGCGCCAGGAATCCTGCAGGAGGCTTGCCGGGTCATGCGCCGTCAGCAGGGTGACGGTCTTGCCGATGAAGACCGGCACCAGCGCATCGAGCCCCGCCACCAGCAGGCCGACGGCGAACAGCGCCACCAGCAGCCCCTTGGCCTGGCGCGCATAATGCCAATAGAAGGCGAGCAAGGTGGTCGGCGGCGTCTCGTCCAGGATGGACGGGTCGCGCGGCACGGCGGTCGGTTCCAGAATGCTTTCGAAATAACGGAACAGTGACATGGATCCTTACCCGACCTTGGCGATCTCGATGGGCGTCAGTGGCAGAATGGTTCGGCGAATGACGCGGTGATCAATCCTGCGGCTCAGCCGCGCCGCTTGTTCAGCTCGTTTTGTTCATCTCGTTCGGCGGCTGCGCCTGGAGTTGATACGGTCCAGCCGTTCCAGCCAGGCTGGTCTTGCGTCGCCATCCGAAACAGATCCGTCCACGGCGCGGTGACAATATCCGCAAGATGCCCGCGGCGTGAGAGTGGACAGCATGTGAGTATTGAAACCTGACCGGCATATGCGTCCCGGAACCAGCCGAAATCTTGGCCGGCCCGTCCCGAGTCGCATCCTGGCGCCGGGCAACCGGCTCAGAAACGGTAACGCCGGCCGGCAGAGGGAGCAAGGACAGCCGGATGGACGCGGATCAGAATTGCGTGAGAGGCATGGCCGTTACCGGCCTATCGCTGCGCTTACTGCTGCGCCGGCATGCTGTCCATCGGCATGGTCTCCATCGAGCCCGGCTCGCCCTTGGGGACGGTCGGCTCATGGATCGGCGTCGAGCGCTTCTTGCCGCCGACGATCGGCTTGCAGACACCGAGCTGGTCGACCTTCTGGGTGCAACAGAAGGCCTTCTCGTTGCTGCCGCACATCAGGGCCTTGGGCGTCTCGTCATAATTCTGATTCTGCGCATTGATGCAGTCATAGGCCGCATCGGATTGCAGGTCCGGCCAGGAGGTTATTTCATCGGCGTTACAGATATGCAGGTTGCCGGCCCGGCCGCCTTCCATCTCGGTGCCGCCACCCTGCCCTGCCCCCTGGGTGACGCCCTGCACCGGCAAAGGCTGGCTGCTCACCGCCTGATCCGCGGCGGCGGAATGCAAACCGGCGCCGGCCAGCAACAAGCCGGCCACGAACATGACGGCGAGTCCGAGGCCTGGCTGCCGGGCTGCGGCAAATTTCCGCACGGCAGAATGACGGATAGAGCGCTTGACCAACATGGAAGACCTCCACAGCGCGATGACGCGATCAACGGTTGCCGCCAAGTTAGAATGCCGATGTGACAAAGGGAAGGGGTTTCACGCCGGGGGCCCGGGCGCAGGCTTGTCTAGCCTTGGCGTAGCCTCATATAACCTCGGGCGCAGGCTTGCTGTCAGCCATGGTAGCCGAGTCCGGCCCGGGCGATGGCATGCCGCCGGGGCCGGTTCCTGCCCGGATCTGCAAATCAGCTTTCATCACCTGCCGGCAACGACTAGACTGGCTTCAGCGGCACGCCAGGATGATCGCCAGCCGCCCTGCCCCACACGGATTGAACAATCGCGGCACAT
>DATMUQ010000836.1:0-3982 GCA_035563795.1 Terriglobales bacterium
TGGGTGCCGGTGTTGGCGATGATCGGCTGACCCGTCATCAGCCCGGCCAAGACGGCGCCTTCGACAATGGTTGCCGCGGCGGTACCGTCATTGCTGCCATCCGCCTGCTGCGGCTTCTGGCTGTCATCCTGGCCCGGTTGCCCTTGATTCTGGCCGTTGCCCGATGCGTTCTCGCCATCGCTGCCCTGATCCGGGGCAGTCGGATGCTTGGACGGGCTGCCGCTATCGGCAGTGGTGAGGCCCGGCTGATTGTCGGCTGCCTGGTTGTCATCGGTTCCGGACCCGTCCTTGGCCTTGTCAGGCTTGCGGCCGGAAGTTGTTGTGCCCTGGTCGTCGGCCGCAGCACCTTGCGTCGCGTTCCGCTGCTGGGGTGCCGTGCCGTTGATGTTGTCGCTTTGCGCAGCCGTCTGACGCGTCGACCTTGTGGTCGTCGAGCTGGCCGATGCGGTGGTGCTGCTGCTGCTGACAGCGTTACTCGTGGCCGTGCGGCTGCTGCTGTCGGTCGAAGAGGAATAGGCGGCCGCCGCCGAAGACGCGTTGGAAACCGTGCTCGGCGTATAGCTGGACGGCTGATTGCGCCAGTTCTGGCGATCGAGCTCGGTCTGGCGCTCCTGCTCGCTCTGCTCCGCCGCATGCTTCTTCAACAGGTCGGCGAAGATCTTGTCGGCACCGTTGCTATCGTCATTGAGCTGCAGCGTCATCTTGCTACTGCTCTGCAGCTTTGCACTCAGGAAGAGGGAGAGTTGCGTGGCATCCATCTGCATCTACCGATTGATCAGGCAATGAAGTTGATCAGCGAAATCTTGGCGGTGGTGGCGAAAGCGCCGAAAGCCGATTGCAGCTGCACCTGTGCCTGCTGGATCTTCGCTGCCACCTCGTTCGGATCGACCGCCTCGATCTTGTCGGTGGAGTCGGTGAGCAGGTTGACCGAGGTCTGGTGCGACAGGGTCGCCGCGGACATCACGGTGTCATTGATCGTGTTGTTGTTGTGCATCGACCGGATGCCGAGCAGGGCGTCCCGTGCCAGGCTCTTGGCCTGGTCCATATTCGCCTGGTAGTTGGCCGGGTCCTGGACCGCCGATTGCGCGTAGCGCAGGGACAGGATCAGTTTCTGCAGCGACGGGTCATTGGCGCTGAAGGTGTATTTCAGCGTCGTCTGATCGGCGATGGTGATATTGGCCTGGCTCCAGGCCAGAGCCGAATCGCTGGCCTGCTGGTGGATGTTGTAATCGGTCGGCGTCGGATTGGGCACCGTGGTCGGCTTGATCACCTTGATCGAGCTGTCGAGCGGCACGCCTGGCGTACCGGTCAGGACCAGCTGGCCGCTGCCGGTGACGCCCGGCGTGGCGGAGGCCGGGAAGGGCGGCGTCGCTGCATTGATCAATGCCGTCAATTTGATGGCAATGGCGTCCATATCCCGTTCCGTTCCGTCGGTCGTATAGTCGATCGTCCGGCCGTTTACCTGGATCTCATAGATGTCGCCCTTGCGCCCGGCAGGACCGCTCAGCGACACCGTATCCATCTGCGGCAGCGGTCCACCCACGATATTGGCGACCGGTGTTGTTTGTACGGGCGCGGCCGTCGTAGTAGGCGGTGCATCTACCGTCAGGGCAGAATTCATGGTGAAGGGCGTGCCCGGCGTGTTCGAAGTGACCGACAGATGGCCGTTCTTGACCACGGCGGTCACACCCAGGCCGGCAGCGTTGATCTGGCTGGCAAATTGCTGGGCAACGCTCGCCTCGGTATCGGAGGCGGTGGTGGTGACGGTAAAGGGACCCGCCACCGGGGCGGTGAAATTGATCGAATAGACGTCGCCGACATCGCCGAAGGGGCCGGGGAAGGCGACCTGATCTTCCTGGGCGACGGGCGCCACGGTCCGCTGGGTGGTGGCGACACTGGAGCCCTCGCCAACCGCTGCATTGGAGATGAAGCTGTTGGTGGAATTCAGCTGCAGGGTGCCGTTGCCGGTATTGGTCGCGGTGACGGAGAAGGGCGGCTGGTAGCCGTTGATCAACCCGACCAGCTTGCCGGCGATGGTGTTGAGGTCCGGCTCGGTTCCGTCCGAACGGTAGCTGATGGTGACCGGCAAGGTGTGCGCGGGCGGATCGGTGATGGTGACGCTATAAGTCTCGCCGATCACGCCGACCGGGCCGGACAGCGCGATGTTATCGGTCTGGCTGGCGCCCAGGGGAATATTCGGCTGCACCGTGGTGACCGTGCTGGGCGTCGGATCGTTGCTGGCGATGGAGATCGTCACCGGCGTGCCCGGCGTCGTCGACTTGATAGTGAAGCCGGTGGCGTCGACATCCTGGACAGTGACGCCGGGAACCGGCAGGCCGGTAATCGCCGCCGACATCTGCGCCGCGAGCTGCTGCTGGGTGAGCGGGCCGTTGAAGGTAAAGGAATTGCCGTTGACCGTGATGGTCGTGTTCTGCCCGCTGCCGAGAAAGTCAGTGGTGATGCGCGAGTTCTGCACGATCGTGCCGGGCGCGATCTGCTGGGTCGTTGCATCGGTGACGGAATTCTTGCTGCCGGTCGGATCGGGCAGGCGGGTCAGGTCCACCACCGGCAGCAGGTCGTTGCCGTTGAGGCCGCCGAACAGGTAATGGTCGCCGACTTTCTCGTTGAGCAGCGCCTGGATCTGGATCAGCGCGTTATTCACCTGCGACACGATCGGCGAGACATTGCCCTGCTGGGTCAGGCTGGCGGTGATGCTGTTCTGCTTGCCGCCCGGCGCGTCGGTGACCGAAGCCGAAACATTGTAGTTCGGGCCCGGCGTATTGCCGGTAATGGTGATGATGGCGCCATTGACTGTTGCCTTGGCCTGCAGCGGTGGCGTGTAGTTGTTGATCTGATTGGCGAGATTGCCGGCGATTTCGTCGAAGCTGCCTTCGTTGCCATTGGTGACATAGCTGAAGACCACGCCGTCGACGGTGACCTTATAAGTATCGCCGACATCGCCGATATCGCCACCGAAGGTGACCGTGTTCTGCTGCGCTGTCGGCGGATCGGTATCCGGGGCCGTGAAGGCCTGTTGCATCTGCGAAGCGACCTGCTCCAGGGTGGTGAAGACGCTGTCATAGGCCTTCACATCGGTCTCGGCCGTGTTGATCGTGGTGATATAGCCCTGGCGCCGGTCGATATCGGCCCGCAGCGAGGTCAGCCGGGTCGTGTCCGACCCATAGAAGGTCAGGTCGTTGGACTTCTTGCCCGTGTTCAACTGCGTGGTCAGCGTATTCAGCTGGTTCTGAATATTCTGGATGCCGCCGATATTCGCAAGATAGGCGGCGTAGCTGCTATAGGCGTTAATGGCCATGGCTATCTTCCTCCGCCTAGTGCGACACGGCTTGCTGCAGGGTGTCAAACATCGTCTGAATGACATTCAGCAGACGGGCGGATGCCGCATAGGCATTCTGCAACACCTGCAGATTGGCGATCTCTTCGTCCAGGTTGACGCCGGTCGATGTCTGGTACTGCTGCTGCGTCATGGCCAGGGTATCGCTGTTGAGCTTGGCCTGATCGCTGACGGTCTTCGCATTGGTGCTGGCCGTGCCGATGACGTTCGACACCAGGCCGGAATAAGAGACATTGGTCACCGACAGGCCGGTGGCCACGAAGTTGCGGCTACTGTTGTTGAGCGCATTGACCACGTCCGACGCGGCATTGCGCTTCAATTGCTGGCTGCCGTCGAGCAGGCTGGCATTGATCGCGAAGCTGTAGCGGTCGGTGCCGGTGAAGAAGCCCGATGTCAGTTCCGGGATCTGCCCGTTGACGGTCGTGCTGACGTCGAACGAAACGTTGTTGTTGCTCCCCACCAGCTGCAACGAACCGACGCCGGCGACAGCGGTGACGCCGAGTGTTGAATCGGCGTTGACCTTGGTTGCCAGCTGTGACGCTATCTGGTCGAGGCTGGTATCGCTGGAGGTCGCGGTATAGCTGTAGGTCTTGCCGTTGACGGTGACGGCGAAAACGTCGCCCGCCT
>DATMUQ010000837.1:0-9184 GCA_035563795.1 Terriglobales bacterium
GGCACCAGGCCAATCGTCTCGATGGTGAAGAGCGTCCGGCCGGTATGATCATTGGCGGTGGTCAAGGTATCGACCACGCGGGCGAGATCGCCGAGCGCGAAGCCCGGGATCAGCAGCACCGAGAGACGGATGCGCCGGTCGGCATCGGCTTGCAGGATCGTGTCGTCGCCGGTGGCAACAGGCACGGCAATCGTGGCACGGTCGGCGGTGGTGGCGGATGCGATCTCAGTCATGTGGCTCCCCGGCAAGGCGAAACGGCTCACACGGCGTCACCGCCGCTGGCGCTTCCCCCCTCTGTCCTGGGAACCTGAGAGATTGGCCTGTCGCAATTCTGACAGGTTTACTCCGTCGGTGGGGTGCTGATGCACCCGCTTTCCAGAGTGTAGCACCGCCCTGGTCCTTTTGCCTGAGAGTTTCCGGGGGCGGTTGCTCCTTCGGCGCCGGCCTGAATGATCGGCCAGTCTCTCCCAGCGGCGGTCGTAATCGGGCGGTAGTCTCGGTGGCGGCGGGGTGGCCGTCAAGGGGCCTTGTGCAACGCACAGGTCGCATGGTGCGAATTGTCGCTGGCTAGCGGTGTCATTGTGTGAGCTTGGGGCGGGATTGTGTGACCAAGAAAAAGGGGAGGCTTGTGGGCCTCCCCTTGATCACGTTTCGCAGAACTGAAGGTCCGGCTTAGCCTTGACCACCCAGAGCCGCTTCTTCGCGGGCGATTTCCGCCTGACGCGCCTTGACCGCCTCTTCAGTCAGCGGCGGACCGGCAAAGCGGCGCTTCTCGAAGAGGAACCAGATGACGATCAGTGCCACGATGACGACGGCGAGGAACTGGCCGACCAGTTCATACGGCGGCTGGAAGCCGACGAAGGCCAGCACCGCGCCGCCGAGGACGGCGAGGACGGCAACCGGCTTCGACCAGACACCGAGGTTGAACGGGCCCTTCTTCGTCCAGCTCTTGCCTTCGGCGAAAATGCCGCAGGCGATCGGGATGATGTAGGACACATAGAGGAACACCGCACAACCCGAGGCCAGGATGATATAGGCCTGGGCATTGGCGCCGCAAGCATAGCCAAGGATCATGCAAAGCACCGCGCCAACCCAGATGGCGACACCCGGCGTGCGGTGCTTCGGGCTAACCTTACGCAGCAGATGCGAGCAACCGGGAATGCCGCCGTCACGCGCGAAGGCGTACATCATACGCGACAGCGAGGTCATGCCCGCCAGCGCGCAGAGGAAGTTCGACAACACGATGCCGACACCGATCAGGTTCTTCAGGACATCCGGCATCTTGCTGGCGCCCAGCACGTAAGCGAAGACCGAGAAGCCCTGCTTCGCGCCATCATCCAGCGAGGGCATCGCCAGCAGAACGGCAACGACCAGGAACCAGCCGAACAGACCCGACCAGAACACCGAGGTCAGCATGCCGCGCGGCACGGAACGCTGCGCATCGCGGGTCTCTTCCGAGGTATGGGCGGAAGCATCGAAGCCCGTGATGGTGTAGCAGACATGCAGCATGCCGAGCACGAAGGCGAAGAACAGGCTGCCGGTCGCCGGCCAGGTACCCGCACCCGGATCACCGGTGTAGTTATGGAAGGTCACCAGACGGGAGAAGTCATACGGCACCGGCGAGCCAACCAGCAGGCCGATGATGATGATGACCGAAACAATGAAGATCAGGTAGCCCGAGAAGTCGGTCAGGATGGTCGTCGCCTTGATACCGACATAGTTCAGGATCGCCTGCGCCACCGTGATCAGCACAACGCCGATGGTGAGTTGCGTCGGCGTGAACGGATCGGAGGGGAAGCCGAACAGGGGCACGAAGACGAGATCATGCGCCAGCAGCACCACACCGTAATTCACGGAAGCGACGACGAAGAGCAGGCCAATCAGATTGAGCCAGGCGGTACCCCAGCCGATGCCCTTGCCACCGAGGATCGAGCCCCAGTGATACAGGCCACCCGCGGTCGGGTAAGCGGAAGCGATCTGGCCCATGGCCGTCGCCACCAGCAGCGTGAAGATCGAACCGACGATCCAGCCGATGCCGATCGAACCGCCACCGCCGGCGCCGAAAGCCACGGCATAGGCGCCGATACCACCGGCGAGAATGCAGATGATGGAGAAGGAAATTGCGAAGTTCTGGAACCCGCCCATGCGTCTGGACAGTTCCTGGGCATAGCCCATGCCGTGGAGGACCTTTACGTCCTCATCATGCGAATGCTCTTGCGTTGACATAACGACTCCCCTTGCGTGGTCGCAATCGGGACGAAACTGGCCCATACGGCCTGTCCGGCCTTAGCCAAATCGGCTGCCGCCGATAAAGCCGAAACCGAACCCCCCAGATTTGTCCCGATTCGACATTCCAACGACTTAATGTCGCTTGGTGACGCAAGTATGCGTTGCCGTTAAGAAATTGTAAAGCTACAGGCTTCCCGCATAAAGTGCGTGTTTATCCTGGTTTCGCAACACGCTGCCCCTTGGTTGTATTTGTGGCGAAATGTGTTTGGCAAAACTCGATGAAAGCTGCGGCTTTGCGGGTCGGCCGGCTCTCGGTGAGACGGGCGATGCCGAGTTGTGTCGTGCGTAGATTTTCTGCCAGCGGGCGATAGATCAGGCGCCGGCCGTCGAGGCTGAGATCGCTGACCGGCCGCGAATGCATCAGCGAGAAACCGTCGCTATTGGCAACGAGTCCCCGCATCATTTCGAAACTCGGCGTCTCATAGGCGATGCGCGGCTGCAGGCGCTGACTATAGAGGATCGATAGGAAATAATCCCGGCTTTGCGGCAAAGAGAGCAGGATCATCGGATAAGCGACGAGGTCATGCAGCGAGACCTTCTTGCGCGATGCCAAGGGATGACCCTCGGCCATGAAGGCGTGCAGCGGCACTTCGGAGAGCGGCGTGAAATCGATATCGTTGCCGAGATTGAGATCGTAGGTGAGCGCCAGTTCCGTGGCACCCTTGCGCAGTTCATCATGCACGCCCTGCACGTGATTCTCATGCAGATGAACGGTGATATCGGGGAAAGCCGTGCTGAATTCGCGCAGCAATTGCGGCATCACCATGGGTGCAAAGGTCTGGAAACAGCCAACGTGAAGATCGCCGGCGACCTCCTTGCCGAGGCCGATGGCGGCCTGGCGCAGGTCCTCGGCATGTTCGAGCAGGCCCTTGGCATCCGCCAGCAGCCGGCGCCCGGCGGTCGTCAGGCTGAGCCCCTGGGCGTGATGGCGAATGAAGAGGGCGACCCCGAAGCGTTCTTCCAGCTGGGCAATGGCCGCCGAGATCGAGGGCTGCGAGACATGCAAAACCTGGCCGGCGCCGGTAACGCTGCCGGCTTCGGCGGCGGCCACGAAGTAACGCAGCTGCTTCAGGGTATAGGCGGCCATTAGGAAATCCGATCCACAATCAATTATAAAAATATTTTCCCTTTCCAGGCCTCGCCGTCAAGATTTCCCGGAGCGATGCGTCCAGGAGAAGGGGAGAACGACCTCTCTTCCGCCCTCGACCAGTAACGGGGGAGAGTAGCTCGAGCGGCACCGCGATAAGGGCGGCCGCTTAAGCGATGGCGCCTCTGACAGAAACGATTTGGGGACAAGATGGCCTACAGTCATATCCGCCTGCGCAAGTTCAACACCAAGATCACCTATCCCGAACAGAACCTCGACAACGACCTGTCGATGTCGGTCCGGGCCGGCAATCAGATCTTCCTGCGCGGCCAGGTCGGCCAGGACCTGCTCGGCAACAATGTCGGCGTCGGCGATGCGGCGGCGCAGACCGAGCAGGCGATGAAGAACGTGAAGCAGCTGCTGGAAGAGCAGGGCGCTAAGCTGCAGGATGTCTGTAAGATCAACATCTATATCGTCGATCGCGCCTATCGCGAGGCGGTCTATCGCGTCGTCGGCAAATGGTTGAAGGGCGTCTATCCGGTCTCGACTGGGCTGATCGTTCAAGGCCTTGCCCGGCCGGAATGGCTGATGGAGATCGATGTCTGGGCCGTCATCCCGGAAGAACGCATGGCGAAGCTGCCGACCCCTGCAGCGGGGCTTGAATGGCGTGACGCCCGCAACAAAGCGGCCTTGGACGGCGGCAAGCGTGCCCTCGCCAAGAAGGCAGTGGCAAAGCGTGCGGCCAGTAAGAGGGCAGGCGCATGACCTTCTCCGTCGCCGCGCGGTGTCCGAAGACCGGCATGCTGGGGGTGGCGATCACCACCTCCTCGATTGCCGTTGCCAGCCGTTGCCCCTGGGCGAGGGCCGGTGTCGGCGCCGTGTCGACGCAGAACATCACCGATCCCAGCCTGGGCCGTAAAGGCCTCGATCTGCTGCAATCCGGCAAGGCAGCGCCGGAGGCGCTGCAGGAGCTGATGCAAGGCTCGGAATATGCTGCCTATCGCCAGGTGACGATGATCGATGCCGCTGGTCGCACCGCCATCTGGAGCGGCGAGAAGACCCTCGGCATCCATGGTGCGGCACGTGGCGAGAATTGTGTGGCGGCAGGCAATCTCCTGCGCAGCACCGATATCCCCCAGGTGCTGGTGAAGGCTTTTGAGACGGCGAGCGCCCAACAACCGGACTCGCATCTGGCGGAACGGCTGTTGACAGCCTTGGAAGCTGGACTGGTCGCCGGTGGCGAGATGGGTCCGGTTCATTCCGCCGGCCTGCTGGTGGTCGACAAGACCGAATGGCCGCTGGTCGATCTGCGCATTGACTGGGACGAGGATAGCCCGCTGCCGCCTCTGCGCAAATTATGGGAAGCCTTCAAGCCGCAGGCGCAGGATTACATCGTCCGGGCACTCGATCCCCGCAAGGCGCCGGCCTATGGCGTGCCGGGCGATCCCTGAGGCAAACCCGTAACCAGCCAATAGTCGCTAAGCTGCGTCGGTGCGTCGCGCCTTGCTGCTGCTGCGGGCGATGTGCAGGCAGCAGCCGATGACGATCAGCGCGCCGAGCACCATGACGAGGCTCGGAATGTTCGACCAGATGACGATGTCGAACAGCACCGCCCAGATCATGCCGCTATATTCGAAGGGGGCGAGCAGCGAGATCGGCCCATAGCGATAGGCCTGGTTCAGGAAGAACTGGCCGAAACTGCCGAGCAACCCTATCAGCACGAAGAAGCCGATATCCCGCGCATTCGTCGGCAGATGCCAGAGCGCGGGGAACAAGGCGAGTGTGCCGCCAAGGCTGATGACAACGGCGAGGGCGTAATAGAACAAGATCGTGTGACTGCTTTCCGACGAGGAGAGCCGCCGCGAACTGACCAGCGTCAACGACCAAGTGACGGCGGAGATCAGCGCCAGCAGGGCGCCGGTACCGATCCCCGCATGAGGGTCCGGCTGCACGATCAGGGCGATGCCGACGAAACCCAGGAAGACCGCGACCCAACGATCGACCGGCACTTTTTCCCGCAGCATTGGAATGCTGAACAGGGTCATGAAGATCGGCGAAGCGAGGCTGATGCAGACGGCATTGGCGAGTGGGATCGCTTTCATCGCCAGGTAGAAAGTGATCATGGTGGCGATGTTGAAGACCGAGCGCCAGAGATGGCTGACCGGTCGCCGCGTCACCAGCCCGCCAAGGCCGGTCGGACTGATCCGGGCGAGACCGATGGCGATGAAAAGGCCGACCACGTAGCGCAGGAAGGCGATCTGCACCACGGAATAGTCCGCCGTCAGCCATTTGACCACGGCATCCATGGTGGTGAGCAGGAAGGCGGCACTCAGGCTATAGGTGACGGCGAGCCTGGGATTGGAGCGGAGATTGGCGAGATCTGCGTGCATGATGTGCGGGTTTGCCTGGGGAAACCGGGACAATGAAAAACTTGCGGCGGAGGGGTTTGATCGGTCCCTCTAAACCGGCTATCTAGGGAAGATATCCACAGGGCTGGCGGTCGCGCCGACCCTGTCCGCCTTGTCAGGATCAGCCAGATCATGCCGTTCGATATCGTCCATAGTGCCTGCCCCCATGATTGCCCCAGCACCTGTGCCCTGGAAGTCGAGCGTCTCGATGCGCATCGCATCGGCCGCGTCAGGGGTGCTTCCGGCAATGATTACACGTCCGGGGTCGTCTGCGCCAAGGTGGCGCGTTACGCTGAACGCCAGCATCACCCGGACCGCCTGACCCGCCCGCTGCGCCGGGTCGGCGACAAGGGCCTGGGGTTCGCGAATGGGGGCCGGGCGGCCTTCGCGGAGATTTCCTGGGAGGCGGCCCTCGACGAGATCGCCGAGAAATTTACCCAGGCGGCCCAGCGTCATGGCAGCGAAACCGTCTGGCCGTTCTACTATGCGGGCACCATGGGCCTGGTGCAGCGCGACGGCATCGACCGCCTGCGCCATGAGATGAAGTATTCGCAGCAGAAAAGCACCATCTGCGTCGCCTTGACCACCGCTGGCTGGATGGCCGGGGCCGGCGCATTGCTCGGGACCGATACGCGCGAGATTGCCGAGGCGGAACTGATCGTCGTCTGGGGTGGCAATCCGGTTTCCACCCAGGTCAACGTGATGACGCATATTTCTAAAGCGCGGAAAGCGCGCGGCGCCAAACTGGTGGTGGTCGATCCCTATCGCACCGGCACGGCCGAGCAGGCCGATCATCATCTGATGCTACGGCCGGGCACTGATGCGGCATTGGCTGTTGCCATCATGCATGTGCTGTTCCGCGACGGTCTCGTCGATCGCGCCTATATGGCGAAGTACACGGATGATCCTGCGGCACTTGAAGCGCATGTGGCGACACGCACGCCGGAATGGGCCAGCACCATCACCGGCATTCCTGTCGACGAGATCGAGGACTTCGCACAGCTCTACGGCAAGACGCAGCGCAGCTTCATCCGTGTCGGCTATGGCTTCTCGCGCTCGCGCAACGGCGCTGCCAGCTTGCATGCGGTGAGCTGCCTGCCGGCGCTGACGGGGGCCTGGCAGCATCGCGGTGGCGGTGCGCATTATTCGAACGGGGCGATCTATCACATCGACAACAGGCTGATCACCGGTGCCGATCTGCGCGATCCGTCGATCCGTGAGCTCGATATGTCGCGCATCGGTCCGGTGCTGACCGGCGATCCGCGCGACCTCGGTGATGGTCCGCCGGTGACCGCCATGCTGATCCAGAACACCAATCCGATGATGGTCTGTCCAGACAGCTTGAAGGTGCGCGACGGCTTCCTGCGCGATGATCTCTTCGTCGCGGTTCACGAGCAGTTCATGACCGAGACGGCGATGATGGCGGATATTGTGCTGCCGGCAACGACCTTCCTCGAGCATGACGATGTCTACCGCGCCAGCGGCCACACCTATCTGCAGGTGACACGCAAGGTGGTGGAGCCTCTGGCGGAAGCGCGACCCAATCACGACGTGATCTGCGGATTGGCACAGCGCCTCGGCTGCCGGCATCGCGGTTTCTTCATGAGCACCTGGGAGATCATCGACGAGACGTTGCGGTCTTCCGGCTGGTCCAGTGCGGAAGACATCCACCGGAACCATTGGCAGGATTGCGCGCTGCCTTCCGAAAAAATGCGCTTCCTCGACGGTTTCGGCCATGCCGATGGCAAATTCCATTTCAAGGCCGATTGGCGCAGCCTCGGCCCCCAAGGCGACAAGCTGCCCTCGCTGCCGGACTTCGCGCCGGTGATCGATGCCGCCGACGCGACTCGACCGTTCCGACTCGTGACGGCGCCGGCACGGCAGTTCCTCAACTCGACTTTCACCGAGACGCCGAGCTCGCAGGCACGCGAAAAACGCCCGACTTTGCTGATTCATCCGCTCGATGCCGAGTCGTTGGGGCTTGACGAGGGGAAGCGGGTGCAAATCGGTAATGAACAGGCAACGATTGTGGTACATGCTCACTTATTCGATGGGCTGTTGCGCGGAGTCGTTGTGATCGAGAGCATCTGGCCGAACAGCGCCTTTGAAGGAGGTGTCGGGGTGAATGCATTGGTGAGCGCCGAACCAGGGCTGCCGAATGGCGGCGCGGTCTTCCACGATACCGCCGTCTGGCTGAAGGCTGCGTAACATGTCGCGGCCTCATGTGATTGTTCTCGGCAACGAGAAGGGCGGCTCAGGCAAGTCGACGACGGCGATGCATCTCATCGTCACGCTGCTGCATGACGGGCACCGCGTCGGCTCGATCGATCTCGATGCGCGCCAGGGTTCGCTCACCCGCTATGTCGAGAACCGCAAGCAGACCAATGCCGGCATGCTGGTGCCGCTGCCGCAATCGACCCATTTCGCGATCGAGCGGTCGAGCCTCGACAGCGCCGCCGAAGGTCGCAACGATGAGGACGAGCGCCTCTCCGCCGCGATGGCGCAGCTCGCCGATTGCGATTTCGTTGTCATCGACACGCCGGGTGCCGATACCAGCCTCTCGCGCCTCGGCCATGCCTTGGCCGATACGCTGATCACGCCGCTCAATGACAGTTTCCTCGATCTCGATCTGCTGGGCCGGGTCGATGCCGATGGCGCCAAGATTCTCAAGCTCAGCGTCTATAGCGAGATGGTTTGGGAACAGCGCAAGGCGCGTGCCATGCGCGGCGGCAAGCCGATCGACTGGGTGGTGATGAGGAGCCGCCTCAGCAGCCTGGATGCCAAGAACAAGCGCGATATCGGCCAGCTGCTGCAGCAGCTGGCCAAGCGCATCGGTTTCCGCGTGGCGCCCGGCTTCACCGAGCGCGTGATTTTCCGTGAATTGTTTCCGCGCGGCCTGACCCTGCTCGATCTCAGCCGCAAGGATACCGGCGTTGCCTGGCGCATGTCGCATGTCGCCGCCCGCCAGGAGGTCCGCGACCTGATCGATGCCTTGGCCTTGAAAGCGCCCGCCGTGCGCGAGCCGGGGGCCGTTCCCGCGGCCAGCATAGCCGTATCCGCTTCGGCAGCGCTCACGCCATCTGCCGTCACGCCGCCTGCCTCAGCGCAGCCACCGGCCATCCCGGCTGCGCCGACCCCACAACCGGCCGCGGAAAACATGACAAGCGTGTTGCCGGCGCAAAACCCGGCAGCGCCGCAGGCGGAGGCCGAGGATGGCGATCTGCCGCTGATCCGCTTTTCTGCCTGAACCAGCGGCGGCAGCCAAGACCGGCCGGTGGCCGGTCGGCCCCTCGCGTTGATGTTTTTTCCATCAGCGCCCCCCTTCTATTTGCGCCCCGGCAAACGTTCAGATCCGACGGGAACGAACCGGAGGGCGTTGCGTTATCTGCGCACTGCCCCC
>DATMUQ010000838.1:0-5049 GCA_035563795.1 Terriglobales bacterium
TGCGGGGGCGATTTGGTTCGGTGCCGATACTGGCCTCCTCACCCGGCTTTCGGCCGATGTCACCTCGCGACTGGAGCAAAAGCTGATTTCCGCCACCGGCTCCGCAACCTTCAGCACGAGTGCACAGGCGGCGACACCGGCTTTGTCACCCGTGCTGCGCGCGCTGCTCGATGGCAGTGCGCCTTTGAACACGCCGCCGCTACGTGCCGCAGACCTGCAGGGCAAGGTGGTGGTGGTGAATTTCTGGACCTATTCCTGCATCAATTGCCTGCGTAACCTGCCGCATGTCCGCGCCTGGGCGGAGAAGTACAAGGACCAGGGCCTCATCGTCATCGGCATCCACACACCGGAATTTGCCTTCGAGAAGGACGCCGCCAATGTGCGCCAGGCGATCGCCACACTCGGCGTCACCTATCCGGTCATCCAGGACAACGATTTTGGCATCTGGCAGGCCTTTGGCAACGAGGCCTGGCCTGCGCTCTATTTCATCGGCGCCGATGGCCGCATCCGCGACCAGAAATTCGGCGAAGGCGATTACGAGCTGTCCGAGGCACTGATCCAGAAGCTCCTCTCCGAGGCCAAGGGTGCCAAGGTCAATCCCGCGATCATGCCCGTCAATGGCCCGGGAACACAGGCGGCGCCGGATGAACGCGACCTTTATTCCGGCGAGACCTATATCGGCTATGACAAGGCGGCCAATTTCGCCTCGCGCGGCGGCACAGCGGACACCGCCACCCGCTACCAGACACCGTCGGATCTGGCGCTCAACTGGTGGGGACTCGCGGGCACCTGGACCATTGGCGGCGAATTCGCGACGCTCGATCAGGTGCCAGGCCGGATCACCTATCGCTTCCATGCCCGCGACCTACATCTCGTCATGGGACCGGCGCAACCCGGACAGGAGATCCGCTTCCGCGTCACCATCGATGGTGCTGCACCGGGCGTCAATCACGGCACCGATACCGATGCCGATGGCTGGGGCACAGCCCGCAATGTGAAGCTGTACCAGTTGGTGCGCCAAACCGAACCGGTGGGTGAGCACACGTTCGAGATCGAGTTCCTCGATCCCGGTGTGCGGGCTTATGCCTTTACGTTCGGATAAGAGAGTGGAAACAAGGGGCAAGCAGGCGACGGCTACCCCTGATCCCCAGCCGCGCCAATTGCCAGGACCTGCGCCAGGCTGAGCGAGGCGGTGAGCGAGCGGAAGCCTTTCACCTCCGCATCCTTGATCTCGAAATAGACAGCGGCATGACGCTTCAAGGGGCTGACCGAGCTGTCGGAGATGCCGATCACCGGGACCCGCCGCGAGGCAGCCTCCTCCGTCACCTCGATGGTCTCTTCGGAATAAGGTGCGAAACTGACCGAGATCAGCACATCCTGGCGTCCCATCGCCTTTGCCTGCTCACGCAAGAGACCACCGAGGCCGTTCAGCAGATGGGCGGGACGCTCGGCATGGGGCAAGGCATAAGCCAGATAGGCGGCGACCGGAAAGGACCGACGTTGCGCCATCAGATAGACGCAGCGCGCCCGGGAGATGAGATGGATCGCTTCTTCCAGTTGCTCGGCGCTGATGCTCTCGGCGAGATGTTCCAGCGAGACGACATTGGCGGCACAGAAACCTTGCAGCATGGTCAGCGGCGAGGCGGCGGCGCGCGGGTCCTGGTCCTGGGTGAGTTGGCGCAGGCGCTGCGAATAGGAGGGCGAGCGGGCGACCAGCGAATCGCGGAACAAAGCCTGCATCTCGCTGAAGCCGGAATAGCCGAAAGCCTGGGAGAAGCGGATAAGCGCCGAGGGCTGGGCATCGACCAGCTCGGCCAGGCTGGTCACGGTTGCCAGCGCCACCTCATTGGGGTGGTCGAGCATGAAGCGGCCGATCTGCTGCAATTTCGGGCTGAGATCGTCATAACGCTCCGAGATAGCATTGCGCAGCGTCTCCAGATTCTCCGGCACCTCACCGGCCGCTTCGCGTCGCGCCATTTTATCGATTCCGTTCTTCAGCTTCACTCTGTCCCCGTGTTTCCGTTGCGGCGCGACTTTTGTCAATCGGCGGATTGCGGCTCATGCAAACGCACCCGCAAGCTCTCCCTGAAGTCGCGGAAGCCGACCAGTTCCAGCCCCTGCCCGCCCAGCCAGGCGGCAAAATCCGGTGCGGCAAAAGCGGCATATTCCTCGGTGCGGATATGGGCGCTGCCGGGTTCGATCGCCTCGATCTCGCCCGGCGCATTGAAATGCAGCGCTAGGAAGGAAAGGCCCGCGGGCAAGGCCGACAGCATCCGGCGATAGGCACTGGGCGCGTCGATGTCCCGCTGCCAGGGCGTTTCGCTGATCGCATCCATCAGCGGGTGATCGAGTTCCACCAGGCGATCGACGATCCAAGGATAGACGGTGAGGTCGACCTCGCCAAGATTAGGCCGGTAGTCGAGTGTCGCGAAATGGCGCGGGAACATCACCGGTACCCGGTATTCCCGACCGAGGCGGGCATAGATCGAGACGAATTCCGGCGCCATGGCGGCATATTGATGGGCGTCGAGATGGGTGACATCGATCCCCATGGCGAGCGCCTTGTCGATCTGCGCCCGCATCTCCGCTTCCACTGCTTCCGGATGGGCGCGACGCCGGAGATCGCCGACATTGTCCCAGAGATAGCCGTCCGGATCGGTCAGTCCTGCAGCCGGTGTCGGCCGGGTCACCGGCCCCCAGCGATAATGCTTTTTCTCGCTGGTGAGGGTGAGATGAACGCCGAGATCAAGGCCCGGCTCATGGCGTGCGGCCTCCGCGATCTCCGGGAACCAGGGGCACGGCACCATGACCGAACCGCTGCTGCAGATGCCGCGGCGGAAGAGATCGAGGAAAGCGACATTGGCGCCGTGGCACATGCCAACATCGTCCTCATGGACGATGACCCGGCGGGCCGCCGGCGCAACCGATGTGGCTTCGCTCCGGGAACGGGCGCCGGCCACCATCACGCACCGCCTTCGCCGGCGATCGCCAGCCGGGTAAGATCGGCCACCATCTGCATGTCACCGCGAGCTGCCTCAGCGGTATTGCGCACCGACGCGCCCTGCCGAACGGCCGCCCAGAATCCCTCCAGCTCGCGGCGGAAGGCCTCGGCGAAGCCGTTGCGATGCTCGGAGGCCTGCAGGTGATGCTCGCCCGAGCGATAGCTGATGAGACGGGTCTGCTGGTGGTTGAGATAGGGCGATGGGAACAGCAATTCGAAGCGCCGGTCGTCAAAGAACAGCGAGACCCGCTCGGTATATTCGGCCAGCTGCGGCACGGCGACATGGGCCAGATGGCAGCGGGCCTGGCCGCCATTGACGGCGATGACGGCGCTGCCGCCATGGCCTTCGGCGAAGAAGCTGCCGGACAGTGCCTTGCGCTGCTTGAGACCAAGATGGTCAAGGATGCCATGCACGAGATTGAGGTCGTGGATCAGGCTGGAACTATAGGCGCCGGTGAAGCCCTGCTTGAGCGCGCCGTCCAGCGGCTGGCCGATTGCCTTCTCGACCTGCTTGGCCTGCAAGGCGCGACCGTCGCTGATCAACTGCGCCGGCACGTCCTCGGCCTTGAAGGTTGGATGATGCGCGACGAAAGGCCAGGCATCGGGATCATTGACCTCGACGCCGATGAAGCGTAGCCGGCTCCCCAGCCCCTCGATCTCCTTAAGAAGCAGTTCATAGCTGGGATCAAAGCGCTTCATATAGCCGACCTGCAGGATGCGCTTCGCCGCATCGCGCTTTTTGATCAGCGCCTCGATCTCCGCCACGCTGTAGCAAAGCGGCTTCTCGCAAAAGACATGCAAGCCGGCATCGAGTGCCTTGCCAGCAAGCTCGCCGTGATAGAAATCCGGCGTTGCCACCAGCAGGGCCTCCGCCTGGGTGATCGACAGCATGCGCTCGAAGCTGTCGAAGCCGGCGATGCCGTAGCGTTCGGTGATGAAGCTGCGGGTGGAGGCCGAGGGATCATAGACGCCGACCACGGCAAAGCGATCCGGGGTAGCCAACAGGTTGGGGATATGCTCCACCTGGGCGATGAGGCCGGCACCGGCGACGGCGATTTTCAGGCGATCCATCGCGTCACCCGTCAGGCTGCGATCGTGAAGCCGGCATCGCTGGCGAAGCGACGCAGATTGTCATAACCCATCCGGGCATAGGTCAAAGGATGCGCCTTCTTGGGGTCCTGCTCCGCCTCAACCACCAGCCAGCCCTGATAGCCGGCGTCATGTAGCACCTTGAGGATGGTCGCATAATCGATGAAGCCATCGCCCGGCACGGTATAGATGCCGTCCAGCACCGCCCCCATGAAGCTCTGATCCCTATTACGCGCGGCTTCCAGGATCGGCCTGCGGGAATCCTTGCAATGGACATGGACGATGCGCTTGGCATGGCGCCGCGCCAGTGCCACCGGATCGCCGCCGGAGAAGATCGAATGGCCAGAATCGAACAGCAGCCCGACCGAGGGGCCGGTATGCTGCATCAGGAGATCGACCTCGGAATCGGTCTCCACCACCGTTCCCATATGATGATGAAAGGCCATGCGGACGCCGAATTCCGCCATCCTGTCGGCAAGCGCCGTCACCTTGCGGCCGTAATCCGGCCAGTCGCCGGCACCGAGCTTGGGCCGCCTGGAGATCGGCGTATCTAATCCGCCATGGCTGCCGCCGCTGGTATCGGCATAGACCACATGGCTGCAGCCCATATCCTTGAGCAGCTGCAGATGCGGCGTCGCAGCCGCAAATTCATCGGCCGGCGAGCGATCGCGGATGCGACCATCATACCAGCCGGAGATCAAGGCCAGACCATGGCGCTGCATGATCGGCTTCAGCTCCGCTGAATTACGCGGGAACTTGCCGCCCATCTCGATACCTGCATAGCCGGCCTGCTTCGCCTCGGCAAGACAGGTATCCAGCGGTGTGTCACCGCCCAGTTCCGGCATGTCGTCATTGGTCCAGGTGATGGGATTGATGCCGATGCGTACGCTCATTCTGTCCTCACATGGGAAAATCAGTCAGATCGAATAATGACGGCGATAATCAATGCGGCGATGTCT
>DATMUQ010000839.1:0-2339 GCA_035563795.1 Terriglobales bacterium
CTCGGCTGGCAAGGCCCCGGCGTATTTGTGGCGCGTGGAAGGGAAGCGGCCGGGCGCAGCAGTCTGCCCGGCCTATCGCTATGATCTACAGATCGGCAAAGGCATCGATCGCGGTGCGATCATAACCCTTGCTGGCGACCAGCAGCTGCTTCGAATAGGGGTGGTTGAGACGTCCGGCGCCGAGATCGGCGGCGTTGGCCTGCTCAACGATTTCGCCCTTGCGCATCAGGGCGAGGCGCTCGCACATCTGCCCAACCACGGCAAGGTCGTGGCTGACCAGGATATAGGTGAGGCCGAGTTCCTGGCGCAGCGCCGTCAGGAGATTGAGAATCTCCGCCTGGATCGAAACGTCGAGTGCGGAGGTCGGTTCGTCCAGCAGCACGAGCTGCGGCTGCAGGATGAGCGCGCGGGCGATGGCGACGCGCTGGCGCTGGCCGCCGGAGAGCTGGTGCGGATAGCGGAAGCGGAAAGCATGACCGAGCTGCACCTGGTCCAGCATCTGCGTCACCCGGTCCTCGACATTGTCCATGCCATGGATCACCAGCGGCTCGGAGAGAATGCGATCGATCGTATGCTTGGGATGCAGCGATCCGTAGGGATCCTGGAACACCATCTGGATCAGCTTGTAGGAATCGCGGTCGCGCTTCGCCTTGAAATCGTGGCCGGCGATGGTGATCTGGCCCTTCCAGTCGGGGTTGAGACCGGCCAGCACGCGCAGCACGGTGGATTTACCGGAGCCGCTTTCGCCGACCAGGCCGAAGCTCTCGCCCTTGTTGACCTGGAAGCTCACCTTCTTGAGCGCATGTACCTGGCGCTTGCCGGCACCGAAGGTGACTTCGAGATTCTGGACGTCGATCATCGTACTCATTGGTCGGCTCGCACGGCGATCGGCTCTTTCCAGGCCGGATCGCGCTTCAGGGTCGGCAGGACGGGAATCGGCTGCCCCAGTTCCGGCAGGCAGGCCAGCAGGCCCTTGGTATAGGGATGCTGGGCGGCGGTGAGGTGATGAGCATCAAGCTCCTCCATCACCTGTCCGGCATACATGACGAGCACCCGGTCGCAGAACGAGGCGACGAGGTTGAGGTCATGGCTGATGAAAATGAGACCCATGTCGCGGGTCTTCACTAGGTCGTCGAGAATGGCCAGCACCTGGAGGCGCACGGTGACATCGAGCGCAGAGGTCGGCTCGTCGGCGATCAGCAGTTCCGGCTCGGTAATCAGCATCATGGCGATCATCGCTCGCTGGCCCATGCCGCCGCTGAGTTCATGCGGCCAGGCGCGATAGACGCGTTCCGGGTCGCGGATCTTGACCGCAGTCAACATCTCCATGGAACGCGCCTTGGCGTTCTTACCGGCAAAGCCGTCGCGGCAGGCTTCCACCAGCTGGTCGCCGATCCGCATCACTGGATTGAGCGAATATTTCGGGTCCTGCATGACCATGGAAATGCGCTTGCCGCGGATCTTGCGCCATTGCGCGAGATCGAGGCCGAGCAGGTTCTCGCCCTGGAATTCCAGCTTGTCGGCGGTCACCTGGCCGGGGCTGAGCCCCAGGATGGCGCGCACCGATTGCGATTTGCCGGAGCCGCTTTCACCGACGATCGCCAGTTTCTCGCGTCCCATGCTGAAGGACATGTTGCGCACGACATGGGAAATGCCGGTCGGCGTCTTGAATCGGATATTGAGATTCTCGACTTGGAGCAGCGGAGACATGTGCTGGGTTTTTTCCATCATCGCCTCACTGCTCGCGCGGATCGAGAACGTCGCGCAGCCCGTCGCCGATCAGATTGAAGCCGAGGCTGACGATGAAGATGGCGATGCCGGGGAAGGTGGAAATCCACCACTGGTCGAGGAGATGCTCACGGCCACTGGAGACCATGGCGCCCCATTCCGGCTGCGGCGGCTGGGCGCCGAGGCCGAGGAAGCCGAGACCGGCGGCGGTGAGGATGATGCCGGCCATGTCGAGCGAGACCCGGACGATCAGCGACGACATGCACATCGGCATGATCTGGCCGAGGATGATGCGGAGCGGCGAGGCGCCCATCATGCGCGCGGCCGCCACGTAATCGGAATTGCGCACCGCCAGCGTCTCGGCGCGGGCGATACGGGCGTAAGGCGGCCAGACAGTCAGCGAGATCGCGAGGACCGCGTTTTCGATGCCGGGCCCAAGCGCCGCGGCGAAGGCCAAAGCCAGGATCAGGCGCGGGAAGGCCATGAAGATATCGGTGATGCGGATCAGTACGGCTTCGACCCAGCCGCCGGCATAGCCGGCGATGGTCCCGATGATGAGGCCGATCGGCGCCGCTGTGATCGAGGTGAGGAAGACGATCATCAAGGTGACG
>DATMUQ010000840.1:0-9835 GCA_035563795.1 Terriglobales bacterium
TGTACGGCGCCGATGCCGGCGCCATCCACTGACGATCCCGCCGATGCCATTTTCCGCACCGATGCGGCGATCGTGCGCCGCCATGGCCGGGTGATGAGCTGGGAGAAACAGCAGATCGATGGCTATCATGCGGTGCTGCAGGAGCGCAGCGCCGAGACCTTGTCCTGCAAGGAGCGTGAACTGGCGTTGCTGCAGCCGGCGATCAGTGATCTCGTCGCCCATGCGGATACCGACCAACGCAAGACCTATGACGACCAGGCGCGCCACCAGATGCTGCTGATCATCAAGGGCGGCAATCCCTGCGACTTCCCGGAAATCAATCTGGATTGATGGAGTGCGTTCGATGGATATCGAGGTGATTGATCTCATCGCGCAGGCGACGGACCTGCCGCCGGACAACGAGAAGATCATCGGCCCGGCCTTGACCGGCGATCTATTGTTGATCCGGCTGGAGCCTGGTACCTATCCGATCGAATGCCATGAGGGCCGCACCGAGATCATCACTGCGTTGCGCGGACATTTCGGCATCGTCGCCACGGATGGCCGCTCCTGGCAGATCGCCCAAGGCCAGTGCTGCCGTATCCCACCGGGATTGCAGCATCACTGGGCGCCGGACAGCGATGCGACGGTGCTGGTGGCTTTTGCCACCGGTTGAGACGCCTGGAGATCTGTCGCAACAGATCGCTCCGCCGCGACAGCTCCTTTTCCAGCTCAGTGCGGTGACGGGACCGGCGTATAGGTCGGGCCGGCCGCCCCATAGGCCAGGATGTAATAGTCCTGGTCACAGGCGTAATAGGTAATGCCGTTGACCTCCTCCACCGCGGGCTCGCAAGGCAGGCCTTCCGGCGGTGCCGCTGCCGTTGTCTCGGTGGTTGTCGTTGTTGTTGTGGGCGCCGGAGCGGGTGCCGGTGCCATTGTCGATGGCTGTGTCACGATCGCAGTGGCCGCCGCGCCGATCGCCATGCCGCCCAGGATGGCGCCGCCATTGCAGTTCTCGGTCAGGCAGTCATCATTGTCCCAATCGTCATTATTGTCGTCGATATAATCCTGACGCGCCTGCTGATTGTTGGTCATGGTCTGCTGGCGGGTCTGCTGGTTGGTGGTCATCGTTTGCTGACGGTTTTGCTGATTGGCTTGCGATTTGCCCTGGACCTGTTGCGCCGTACCGCTGGTCGCCTTGGCCTTGGGCTGCTGCGCAGAGCCGGTCGCCGTCTTGCTGGTCTTTGTGCCGTTTTTCTGCGCATTACTTACCGGCGCCTTGGTCTTGCTGCCGGCCTGTGGCGCTTTGGCACCCGGCTGAGCCTTCTTGCCGGCCACGCCGCTCTTGCCCGATTTTCGCGCCGAGAAATTCCCGCCTGAGGCAGCCCCCTGATTCTGGAAGGTGCCGCCGCGATTGCCGCCCCCGCTGAGCGGGCCGGCTTCCACATAGTCCACTACAAGGAGCGCCATGGCGATCATGGCAATGAAACACGTGATCTTCCTGATCGATGACGTCCTCATTGCACCGCTCCTTCCGTGCCGGATTTGTCACCAGCGCCCTTGGCAGCGCTGACCTTGCTGACAAAGGGAATCTTCTTGGCATCTTTCGACGGTACAAAGGTGAAGGCGGCCGGATCAAATTGCGGCGCGAAATCCCAGTCGCTGAAATCGGCCCAGAATTGCGGCGCACCCGGCTCCTGCTTATAGGTCAGGATCACCCGCATCGGCACCGGATGGTCGCCGTCGGTGATCCAGAGCTGCAAATCCACCGTCGCCATCTGTACGGCGATGTGGTGGGTGGGAACACCCAGCGTATTCTCAAACTCCACATAATCGACTTGCACCGTCCGGCGTTTCATTTCCGCCGGCAGTTGCTGCATCAGCAGCGGCGCCAGGGGCAGACGCATCTTCAGCTCGCCGACAAAGTATTTGATGGTGTCATCCAGCGAACCTTCGCGGGAGATCTGCGAGTAAAGCTGGTGGCCATCATCGGCCACGGTAATCGTGCTGCCGTCGATGATGATGCGCTGCTTCAGGCCGCTGCTGGTCTCACTGGCAACCAGCAGCTGCTTCGGGCGATCGATGGATGCCTTGGCGACCTGGCGAAACTCAATCTTCTGGCCGGATTCCTGGACCACATCGTAGCCACTGTGAATGGAGGTGGTGAACTTGTCCTGGCCGGCGAGATAGTCGCACATGCCCATCAGGATGGTTCGCGCCTGTTGCTGTGACGCGCTTTCGGCCGCCGTATCCTCGGCCATCGCCCGCGAGGACAGCCCGAAGAAGGCCGCGCCGAGCGCCACGGCAATGGCGAGCGTCAGATATCTCCACATATACTTCCGCATGATGTGATCCCCTCGACATTTCAGACCTGAAGAACGCATCCTCAGATTCCTTCAAACAGTGGCTTGCTGCCGTGATCGGCCGGGAAACAGCGCGACAGGACATGAGCGGCGCTCCGGTCGGCCACTTTTGGTCTTTGTTGTCGTTCTAAGCGCGTACCAAATCACCCTGGATGATTTGGCAATCGATCGTTCCACGCGCTCGGTTGATCTGGCTTCTGGGCGGCATCGGCATAGGCAAAACGAAGCCGTGGGCCTGTTATGCGAGCAGAGCGATTCAAGTCTTCTGGAGCCGGATGGTCTCACAAGTGAATCGTGATGCACTCAACTTGCGAAAAGTGAATTCGCCTCTCCTAAATGAGATAGAGGACGATTCACGCGACTGATGGAACCAGAAATTCTTCCATCAATAACGAGCGAGCTCGAGAAGCAATTCCAGGTTGCAAGCCATTAAAGCGCTTTGCCGTGCCGAGTCAATGCGCAGCTTGGTCTGGCCGTCACATCGATAGGTACTTGCCGGCCAGCCCATCGTTCAGGCTGTTGCAGTTGCGAAACGGTGAAATCCCGATGCCAGAAAACTGACCGCCGCATCCTCGCATTAACGCCAGATCGGGAGGCGCTGAGGGGCGAGATTACTTAGGCGATCGCTTCACCGTTTTCCCGAGGATCTGGGTAGCGGCGGTTGCGCCGGGCGCGCCCGGCCATTGCTTGAGCCCATCATCGATCTGTACCCAGGACAGTTTGTCGGTGACATACCAGTGTTCCTGCGGTGCCAGCTGACCCGCTTCCGCGATCCCGCCGATGACAATCCAGATCGTCTCGCGGTCGGCATCGAAGACAAAAATCAGCGGGCTGCCGCAGGCGGCGCAATGGCCGCGCTCGGCTTCCGGCGACGAGCGATAAAGCTTCGGGATCTCGCCGGTGAAGATGACCTTGTCGCGGGGGAAGGCCGCATAGGTGAGAAAAGCCGCACCGCTATGGCGCCGGCACATCGAACAATGGCAATTGGCCACGGTCAGCGGTGCCGCCGTGATCTCATAGTGCACGGTGCCGCAGAGGCACCCGCCCTTCATGATTTGCCAGCTTGCTATCGGCATTGTCTCATACCAACCCCGCCGCCTGGTCGACGTTGCGTTGCATGTCGAGGCGGCGGATGGAATTGAGCAGGGTCTTCACCACGGCTGGTACCGGCTCGCGGTCGGCATAGACCAGGCCAACCTGGGGCGAGGGTTCGGGATCGACCAGGCGGCGCATCTTCAGCCCCGGCATGCCGGAGATCAGCGACAGGAAACCATGCGGCAGGATGGTGGCGGCCTTGCCGTCCCGCACATGGGCGATCAGCGACAAGGGTGAATTGGCCTCGATCTGGGCGCGGACCTCGGTGCCGATGCTGCGGAACACGCCGTCGATGATGCGGCGGTTCTGCATGTCGCGGGAGAGCAAGCACAGCGGCAGCTTTGCCGCTTCGCGCCAGGTGACCCGGGCCCGGCTGTCCTCGCCGGCCTCGATCAGGAAGAAGCGCTCGCGGTACAGCGGCCGGGTGCGGACGTTCTCCAGCGGCTCGTTATCGAGATAGGTGATGCCGGCCTCGAGATCGAAGGTATCGAGGCCGCGCTGGATTTCCTTGGAGGTCAGCGAGCGCATCAGGATATTGACCGCCGGATGCTGCTCGGCGAAGGGGCCGGTGATCATCGAGGTGACGGGGAGGACCGAGGGAATAACCCCCAGGCGCAACTGACCCGAGAGACCCTGCCGGGCAAGCGACAACTCCTGGTGGAGTGCCTCATAATCCGCGACCATCCGCTGGGCCCAATCCAGCACCTTCTGGCCCTCCAGGGTGAAACCCTTGAAGCGCTGGGCGCGCTCGACGATCGGCACCCCCATCTCATCCTCGAGATGGCGAATTCCGGCAGAAAGTGTGGGTTGGGAGACGTTGCAGGAAGCCGCAGCGCGCCCGAAATGGCGTTCACGTCCGAGTGCGGTCAGATACTGCAACTGTTTGATTAGCATAGATATTTTTCCTGCTGCCGCGCCCTCTGGGGAGGGGGTCATACCGGGACCGACCAATACTAACGCAGCTGCGTCACTGATTGATAGGACTTCTCTATCACTTAACAGACAACTTCGATTTGACCCCAAGCCCCCACTCGGCGAACGGTAATCCTTAACTGCGATAATGCACTGAAATGTGCGGGAGAATTGGCCGTGAGTACTGCAGCGACCTGGGATCAAACCGGCGCAAAAGAGATTATTGCCGCAAAGAAGTCGATGGACGGCGCCCTGCTGCCGATCCTGCACGCTTTGCAGGAACGCTTCGGCTATGTCGATGACAGCGCCGTGCCGCTGCTCGCCGACGCGCTCAATCTGAGCCGCGCCGAGGTGCATGGCGTCATCACCTTCTATCACGATTTCAAGCGCCATCCGGGCGGCCGCCATGTCGTTAAGCTGTGCCGCGCCGAGGCCTGCCAATCGGTCGGGTGTCAGTCGCTGGAAGCGCATGCCAAGAAGAGCCTCGGCATCGATTATCATCAGATGACCACGGATGGCAGCGTGCAGCTGGAGCAGGTCTTCTGCCTCGGCAATTGCGCCACCGGTCCCTCGATGATGGTCGATGACAAGATCTATGGCCGCGTTACGCCGCAGCGTTTCGATGCCATTGTCGGCAAGTTGAAGGGAGGCCGCTGAGATGGCGATCGACCTTTACATCCCGATGGATGCCACGGCACTCTCCTTGGGCGCCGACGAGACGGCTGACGCCATCCGCAAGATCGCGGCCGCGCAAAAGGCCGATATCCGCATCATCCGCAACGGCTCGCGCGGCCTCTTCTGGCTGGAGCCGATGGTCGAAGTGGTGACGCCGCAAGGCCGCATCGCCTATGGCCCGGTCATGCCGGAAGATGTCGACGCCGCTTTCGTCACGGCGCTCCTCGGCGCTGCTGACCACAAGCTCCGCCTCGGCAATCCCGAGGACATGGACTATCTCAAGAAGCAGCAGCGCCTGACCTTCGAGCGCATCGGCATCACCGATCCGGTCTCGATCCCCGATTACCTCGCCCATGGCGGCTATCGGGGCTTGAAGAACGCGCTGGCGAAGAGCCCGGCCGAGATCGTCCAGGAAGTGACTGACTCCGGTCTCCGCGGCCGTGGCGGCGCTGGCTTCCCGACTGGCATCAAGTGGCAGACCGTATTGAAGGCGCAGTCGGCGCAGAAATATATCGTCTGCAACGCCGATGAGGGCGATAGTGGCACCTTCGCCGACCGCATGGTGATGGAAGGCGATCCCTTCCTGCTGATCGAAGGCATGACCATCGCCGGCATCGCCGTCGGCGCCGATAAGGGCTTCGTCTATATCCGCAGCGAATATCCGCATGCCTTCGCCCAGATGAACCGGGCGATCGCCGCAGCGAAGCTCGCCGGCTATCTCGGCGACAATATCCAAGGGAGCGGCAAGAGCTTCCATCTGGAAACCCGGCTTGGTGCCGGCGCCTATGTCTGCGGCGAAGAGACATCGCTGCTCGAAAGCCTCGAGGGCAAGCGCGGCATGGTGCGGGCCAAGCCGCCTCTCCCGGCGCTCAAGGGCCTGTTCGGCAAGCCGACCATCATCAACAACCTGCTTTCCTTCGCGGCGGTGCCGACCATCCTCGACAAGGGTGGCGCCTTCTACAAGGATTTCGGCATGGGCCGCTCGCGCGGCACCCTGCCGTTGCAGCTTGCCGGCAATATCAAGCGCGGCGGCATCATCGAGATCGCCTTCGGCATGACCTTGCGCGAAGTGGTCGAGGAATTTGGCGGCGGCACCATCAGCGGCCGGCCGATCAAGGCGATGCAGATCGGTGGCCCGCTCGGTGCCTACCTGCCCTATAGCCTGATCGATACGCCGATCGATTACGAAGCGATGGCGGCGGCCGGCGGCATGCTGGGCCATGGTGGCATCGTCGTTTTCGACGATACGGTCGATATGGCCTATCAGGCGCGCTTCGCGATGGAATTCTGCGCCGTCGAATCCTGCGGCAAATGCACGCCCTGCCGGATCGGCTCGACGCGTGGCGTCGAGGTGATCGACCGTATCCGCGATGGCAAGGACGTGCAGAAGAACCTGACCCTGCTCAATGACCTCTGCGAGACCATGCGTGACGGCTCGCTCTGCGCCTTGGGCGGCTTGACCAACATGCCGGTGCAGAGTGCCACCAAGCACTTCCCCGGCGATTTCCAGCCCGCCCGCAAGGCCGCCGAGTAACGGCGCCAGCGAACGGATAAACGAACAGCGCCGCAGGCGATGCTGCGGCCCGAGCTTGAACCGAAAGGCAAGACCATGCTGATCAAGGAAACCGATTACGGAACCCCGGCGCCGAAACAGCCGCGCGTCTGTGGCAATCCGAGCTGCGGCTGCGCCAGCGGCGTGCAGCAGGAGATCCATCCCGATACGGTGCTGGTGACCCTGGAGATCGACGGCAATTCTGTGACCGTGCCGCAAGGCACCTCGATCATGCGGGCGGCGATGCAGATGGGGACCCAGATCCCCAAGCTCTGCGCCACCGACAGCATCGACGCTTTCGGCTCCTGCCGTCTCTGCGTGGTCGAGATCGAAGGGCGCCGCGGCACGCCGGCTTCCTGCACCACGCCGGTCGAGAACGGGCTCAAGGTCTGGACCCAGACCGGCAAGCTCGCGAAGCTGCGCCGCAATGTGATGGAGCTCTATATCTCCGATCACCCGCTGGACTGCCTCACCTGTGCGGCCAATGGCGATTGCGAGCTGCAGGACATGGCGGGTGCGGTCGGCCTGCGCGAAGTGCGCTATGGCTTCGACGGCGCCAATCACTTCGACAAGCAGAAGGACCTGTCGAACCCCTATTTCACCTTCGATGCCACCAAGTGCATCGTCTGCTCGCGTTGCGTCCGTGCTTGCGAAGAGGTCCAGGGCACCTTTGCGCTGACCATCGACGGCCGCGGCTTTGCCTCCATGGTCTCGCCGGGCGAAGCCCAGCCCTTCATGGAATCGGAATGCGTTTCCTGCGGCGCCTGCGTCCAGGCCTGCCCGACCGCGACCTTGATGGAAAACACCATCATCGAAGCCGGCCAGCCGGAACACAGCGTCGTCACCACCTGCGCCTATTGCGGCGTGGGCTGCTCCTTCAAGGCGGAAATGCGCGGCGATGAAGTGGTGCGCATGACCCCCTACAAGGGTGGCGAAGCCAATCACGGCCATTCTTGCGTCAAGGGTCGTTTCGCCTGGGGCTATGCCACCCACAAGGACCGCATCACCAAGCCGATGATCCGCGCCAAGATCACCGATCCCTGGAAGGAGGTCTCCTGGGAAGAGGCGATCAATCACGCCGCCAGTGAATTCAAGCGCATCCAGAAGACCTTCGGCCGTGAATCGGTCGGCGGCATCACTTCCTCGCGCTGCACCAATGAGGAAGCCTATCTGGTGCAGAAGCTGATCCGCGCCGGTTTCGGCACCAACAACGTCGATACCTGCGCCCGCGTCTGCCATTCGCCGACTGGCTATGGCCTCGCCACCACGCTCGGCACTTCGGCCGGCACCCAGGATTTCGACAGCGTCGAGGAAGCCGATGTCATCGTCGTCATGGGCGCCAATCCGACCGATGGCCATCCGGTCTTCGGCAGCCGCTTGAAGAAGCGTCTGCGCGAGGGTGCGAAGTTGATCGTCATCGATCCGCGCCGCATCGACATGGTGAAGTCGGCCCATATCGAGGCGGACTACCATCTGCCGCTGCGTCCGGGCACCAACGTTGCCATGATCAATGCCCTCGCCCATGTTGTCGTCACCGAAGGTCTGGTTGACGAGGACTATGTCCGTGAGCGTTGCGAGACTGAGGAATTCAACCGCTGGCGTGCCTTTGTCGCCGAAGAGCGCAACTCGCCGGAAGCGACGGAACAGTATACCGGGGTGCCGGCTGCCGATGTGCGCGCCGCCGCCCGTCTCTATGCCAGTGTGAAGAACGCTGCGGTCTATTACGGCCTCGGCGTCACCGAGCATAGCCAGGGCTCGACCACCGTCATGGGCATCGCCAATCTCGCCATGGCGACCGGCAATGTCGGCCACAATGGCGCTGGCATCAACCCGCTGCGTGGCCAGAACAATGTCCAGGGTTCCTGCGACATGGGTTCCTTCCCGCATGAGCTGCCGGGCTATCGCCATCTTTCGATGGATGACGTCCGCCACCAGTTCGAAGGCGCCTGGGGTGTCACCCTCGATCCGGAACCGGGTCTGCGCATTCCCAACATGCTGGATGCGGCGATCGACGGCACCTTCAAGGGTATCTACATCCAGGGCGAGGATATCGCCCAGTCCGATCCCAATATTCAGCACGTGATTGCCGGTCTCTCGGCCATGGAATGCGTCGTCGTCCAGGACATCTTCCTGAACGAAACCGCCAATTATGCCCATGTGCTGCTGCCGGGTGCGACCTTCCTCGAGAAGGACGGCACCTTCACCAATGCCGAGCGCCGCATCAACCGCGTGCGCAAGGCGATCCAGCCCAAGGCCGGCTATGCCGATTGGGAAGTCACCATGATGCTCTCCAACGCACTTGGCTATCCGATGAATTACAGCCATCCGTCGGAAATCATGGACGAGATCGCGCGCCTCACCCCGACCTTCAAGAATGTCTCCTACGATCTTCTGGAAGAGAAGGGCTCGGTGCAGTGGCCGTGCAATGACAAGGCGCCGGAAGGCACCCCGCTGATGCATGTCACCGGCTTCGTCCGCGGCAAGGGCCGCTTCATGATCACGGAATTCGTGGCGACCGACGAAAAGGTTGGTCCGCGCTTCCCGCTGCTCCTGACCACCGGCCGTATCCTCGCCCATTACAATGTCGGCGCCCAGACCCGCCGCACCGACAACGTCGCCTGGCATCCGGAAGACGTCCTGGAAATCCACGCCCAGGATGCCGAGGATCGTGGCATCCGCGACGGCGACAATGTGGCGCTGATGAGCCGCGTCGGCGAGACCTCGCTGCGCGCCAAGATCTCCGACCGCATGCAGCCGGGTGTCGTCTACACGACCTTCCACCATGTCGGCACCGGCGCCAACGTCGTCACCACGGATTTCTCCGACTGGGCGACCAATTGCCCGGAATACAAGGTGACGGCGGTGCAGGTGCGTCCCACCAACCGGCCCTCGGAATGGCAGTCGCAGTATCACAAGCAGCGTGAGGCGACCCGCCGCATCGAGACCACGGCGGCTGAATAAGCCGCCGGCCGGACGAGAAAGCGAGCGCCCGCGTGACCGCCACGATTGCCGATCGTGCAACTGAGGCCCTGCGCAGCGCTTCCGAACAAGAGACGGAGGCGCTGCAGCCCGGCCTGCAGCGCCTCGATCTTATCCGGGTCGATCGCGACGGCACGCGCCATCAGATCGAGCGCATCGTCCCCGACGAGGTACCGGTGGCGCTGGTCTATAACGGCATCAGCCATGCCGTGATGATGGCGACACCGCTGGATCTGGAAGATTTCGCCCTCGGCTTCTCGCTCTCCGAAGGCATCCTGCG
>DATMUQ010000841.1:0-2445 GCA_035563795.1 Terriglobales bacterium
GGGCCGGCTTTCGCCGCGGGCAAGATAGGCAGCGAGGTTCGTATAGTCATTCAACATGCCCGATGATTTCACCCGGAGCAGCACCGATACCATCATCAGGTCGCCGGCACTGAAGGCGCCATCGAGCCAGTCGGCATCACCCAGGCGCACGGAGAGCTGGTCCAGCCGGTCGCGAACGCGATCCTCGACCAGCGGCAGGCGCGCCTGATGCCAGGGCTTGTCGCTTTCCAGGAGCTTGGCATTGGCAAGTTCCAGGATCGGCGGCTCCACGGTGTTGAGGGCGGCGAATATCCAGGAGATCGCCCGAGCCCGGGCATGGGCGTCACGCGGCAGCAGGCCGGCATGACGTTCGGCTATATGGAGCACGATCGCGCCCGTCTCGAAGAGAGCGAGGCCGTCTTCCTCATAGGTCGGAATCTGGCCGAAGGGATGCAGGGCAAGATGCGCGGGTTCCTTCATCGCCCGGAACGAGACCAGGCGAACCGCGTAAGGCTGACCCACTTCCTCAAGCGCCCAGCGGATACGCGTATCGCGCGCCAACCCTCTGCCGCCATCGGGTGACCGGTCGAAGGCGGTAATGGTGAGGGTCATCGCATGGTTCCTCCGGGCAATCATCGCCGCCCAATCATCGCCACAAGGACGCGGCGCTGATCCATCCCATATTGCCCAACGCAGGCCGAGAGGTACGTGGCGGACGTGGCATCACGCCTTGCATTCCGAGGTGAGTCAAGCGCAGGCTGGCTTGTCTATTCAGGGTTTCGCGGCAGCCAAAGCGAGGGCGGCATTAATGCCAAGGGCCAGGATGCGATCCGACTGTTTTTCATCCGTCACCGCGCGCGCAAGCTGCAGGCTGCCCATCATCGCGGCCAGGATCATGATGGCGCGGTCGTCGCGGGCGCGTTGGGTCCAGCGTTTGCCGGTGGATGGCGGCGGCAGATTGTCGCCGATCAGGCGGAGCAAAGCGGCAACCTCCGTGGCGAAGCTGTCGCGCACCTTGGCCGGCATGCGGGCGATCTCCTGGCTGAGGAGGGCGGCGAAGCAGCCCTTGCCGGGGATGTCGCGATGACGCGGCCCGAGATAGAGGCGGACGATGCCCTCCAATCCCGTCTCGGCGGCGGCGCGGGCGAGAGCGGCGCGGGTATGGGCGAAGCCGCTGGCGATGGCGGCGGCGACCAGCTCGTCCTTGTCGGCGAAATGGGCGTAGAAGCCGCCATGGGTGAGGCCGGCTTCCGCCATCAAGCCGGCAATGCCGGTCGCGGCAATCCCGTCCGCCAGGAAGTGCCGGGCCGCCTGGATGAGGATCTGCTGCCGCGTTTCCGCCTTATGTTCCTTGCTGTAACGCATTGATCACTATCGCCAAATTCATGCCGCTTGATTTTGCCCGGTTAGTACCTAGGATATAATATGATAAGCATCATATAAAGAGCCTGTAACCCTTATTTTGCCGGCCGCATCCCGGCCGCGCGTCGCCCGCCGGCAATCATCGATCATCCGTCACGGTCTTGCGCTATGATCGGGGCAGATGATGTGCCGCCCTGCTGCAAAGGAGCCTGTCATGTCCGACCGCAATACCGATCCCGTCGTCATCGCCGCTGCCGTACGCACGCCGCTCGGCCGTTTCATGGGCGAGCTTTCCGGCATCGCCGCGCCGCAGCTCGGTGCTCATGTGATCCGCGCCGCGCTGGAGCGCGCTGGCGTGAAGCCGGACCAGGTGGACGAAGTGCTGATGGGCTGCGTGCTGCCGGCCGGGCACGGCCAGGCGCCGGCCCGTCAGGCGATGCGCTATGCCGGCCTGCCCGATGCGACCGGTGCCACCACGGTCAACAAGGTCTGCGGCTCCGGCATGAAGGCGACCATGCTGGGCCATGATCTGCTGCTGGCCGGTTCGGCGGAGATCGTCGTCACCGGCGGCATGGAGAATATGAGTGCCGCCCCTTATCTGCTGCAGAAGGCGCGCGGCGGCTATCGCGCCGGCCATGACAAGATCTACGACCACATGATGCTGGACGGCCTGGAAGATGCCTATGAGGGCGGCCGGCCGATGGGCAGTTTCGGCGAAGCGACGGCGCAGAGCTACCAGTTCAGCCGCAAGGAGCAGGACGAGTATGCGATCCGCACTCTAACGCGGGCCCAGGCGGCGGTGAAGGACGGTGCCTTCAAGGCCGAGATCGCGCCCATCGAGGTGCCGGTCAAAGGCGGCACCCAGGCGGTGGCGAATGACGAGATCCCCGGCAAGGTCTCGCCCGAGAAAATCCCGACCCTGAAGCCGGCCTTCGCCAAGGACGGCGGCATCACCGCCGCCAACGCCTCGTCGATCTCGGACGGCGCTGCGGCCCTGGTGCTGACCCGCGCCTCGGTGGCCGAGAAGCTGGGGCTGAAGGTGGTGGCCCGCATCGCCGGCCACGCCGCCCACGCCCACGAGCCCGGCCTCTTCACCACCGCCCC
>DATMUQ010000842.1:0-2777 GCA_035563795.1 Terriglobales bacterium
CCGCCGGCCTCGTCGCCCAATCGGGATCGCCTTCCGGCGCCGGCCATTTATGTTCTGTCCCAGGCACGAACCAGCTTGCCCGGGTCTCATGACCAGGCTTCCAGGCGAACCAGTCGCGGATGGAAAAGGACAATGTGGTGACAGGCATGGCAGCGTTTATCACGATCGGTACCAAAGCCCATAGAAACGCGTGCCGGTCAACAACATCGTGGAGATCGTGTGCCGTTCCGGCCGGTCAGCCGGCGCAGGTGACACCTCGAATTTCGCAAACGACAGCATGACCGTTACAGCGCTCCCGACGCCTTATACTGTCGGACCCCATGGCCCGTGTCGGCAGCGTCCCCCTCAGCCAACATATATGGTAGTTTCGTCCGACTGACCGGCCCCAATCTACCAACGTGCAGCTGTATGTTATAGAATGATTTTCCTGTCAATTCTGCACCAAGAAAGCGACCAGCTAAAATCGATTCTCAACCAATGGGGGTCACATCTCCCGGTCGATATAGCGCCGCATCGCCGCGCCGTCCGCGCCCTGCTACACGAGATGTTGACCAAGGAATTGCAGTTGCCGGCCGGCGGCTACCGCCTGGCTGTTGACGCAAACGGACGACCGTTCCTCGAAGGCGACACGGGAATCGCCCTCCCCGCCATTTCCCTCAGCCATAGTGGCGGTTGGATTACCTGTGCCGCCCAGGCAGAATCGACAGCGGACCGGGGTATCGGGCTTGATCTGGAACGGGCAAAGACCGGGCGCGATCATCTGGCCCTGGCAGAAGCTGCCTTCGGGCCGACTGAAATCGCTGCGGTGCAGGCCGGCGGCAGCGGCGCCTTTTACCGCATTTGGACCCTGCGCGAGGCCTGGTCCAAGGCGACCGGTGCGGGTTTTGTGGCACTGACGGATCGTCTGGACCACGTCCCACTGCCGCTACTGGAAGACGCAGTGTCAAAGACCTCGACAACAGCAGGCTGGCACTGGTGGAGCGCGCGGTTGCGGTCTGACTTGCAGATGGCTTTGGTCACTTTCGAAACGGTGACGCCTGAGACATCAAGGACAGCGAATCGCTCGACGCCGGAGATATGGAAGTGTCATGTATCTTCGGAGCTGGACCTGGATGGCGTAATATTCCACAAGTCCAATGAGACATCAGACGTGTACGGCAAACCCGGACGAGACGATGCAGCGACTTGATCATCTTGCAATCGCCACCGACCAATATGTGCCAGAGACCAAGTTTGGCATGTGGTTCCTGAAAACGGAAACCTGGGCAAAGCACGTCCTGGAGCGGGCGATCAATGACCTCCAGCGTCTCATTCCCGACCGGCGGGCCAGCTATGGCGTGATCGTCGATATCGGTTGCGGCCGCGGCCGCTCCTTCAAGCTGCTGCATCAACGCTTCCGGCCGAAGCAGATGATCGGCATCGATATCGACTCCGCTATGCTGGCGATCGCACAGCAGACAACCACGGCCGAAGGCCTGTCGGTCCAATTTCGTCACAGCACCAGTTGGCAGACGGGATTGCCCGACAATTCGGTGGACATCGTTTTCTGCCACCAGACCTTTCATCACCTGGTCGAACAGGAAGCGGCGCTCGCCGAGTTCCTACGCATTCTGCGCCCAGGCGGCTTGTTGCTCTTTGCGGAATCGACCCGCAAGTATATCCATTCCTGGATGATCCGGATCCTTTTCCGCCATCCGATGGACGTCCAGCGTTCCGCGCCGGAATATATCGAGATGATCCGGCATGCAGGCTTTCAGCTTCCGGATGGCGCGATATCCCTGCCGTATCTGTGGTGGAGCCGCGGGGATCTGGGGGTGCTGGAACGCTGGTTTGGTGTTTTACCGCCAGACAACCGTGAGGAAACCCTGGTCAATCTCGTCGCCCGGAAGAGAATGTGACCGGCTACGCACCCGGACATATCACCGCCCCTCAAGCAGGGCTCTTTCGACCTAGGTACAAGTTAACTTCCCAACCTTCGGCGATATACTTCCCCGGTTGCCGTCCGCCCAAATGATCATCCTGAGGATCACAGGCGTCACCGTCATGCATCACACCGTCCTGCATCACTAGGGGAGGAAATCTTATGCCCGTCTCAATCCATCCGGCTGTCGATCATGGCGTCAAGCCTGGATCGGCCAGCTTCAGCGGTGGCACGCTGACCTGCAAATGTGCCAGCGACCCGGTTGAAGTCACCGTGAAGTCGCAAAGTGCCCACAACCATGTCTGTGGCTGCACCAAGTGCTGGAAGCCCAGCGGTGCCCTTTTCGCGCAGATTGCCGTGGCGCCGCGCGACAGCGTCTCGGTGACGAAAAACGCCCAGAAGCTGAAGGTCGTCGATGCCGGCGCCACCATTCAGCGTCATGCCTGCACCGGTTGCGGCGTCCATATGTATGGGCGCATCGAGAACAAGAACCATCCCTTCTATGGCCTCGATTTCATCCATACCGAACTTTCCAAGCAGGATGGGTGGGCGGCGCCCGGCTTTGCCGCCTTTGTCTCCTCGATCATCGAATCCGGTGCCGATCCCAAGGGGATGGATGCCGTTCGCGCCCGGCTGCGGGAGCTCAAGCTCGAGCCCTATGATTGCCTTTCGCCGCCCTTGATGGATGCCATCGCGACACATATCGCCAAGCAATCCGGCGCCCTGAAAGCTTAACGTCCCAACCTGTCCTGCCCTCAACCTGCGAACGCCGATAGGGATCACCCTATCGGCGTCTTCTTTGCGCCAATATCCTTCCGCGCCGACAGATAGACGGGCCGGCTAATAGGAGCGGCTC
>DATMUQ010000843.1:0-12424 GCA_035563795.1 Terriglobales bacterium
TGTTGTTCCACAGCACGATCGCCAGTGGCAGTTTCTGTTCGACGGCGGTCGCCAGCTCCTGCAAGGTGAAGAGAAAGCCGCCATCGCCAACCAAGACGACGGTCGGCCGCTTGGGTGCCGCGAGCTGGCCGCCAATGGCCGCCGGCAAGGCAAAGCCCAGCGTTCCATAGCCGGCCGGGAAGAACCAGCTCTTCGGACGCGTGCAGGGGAAGAAACAATAGCCGGTATAGACGATCTGCGTCATGTCGCAGAAGACCATGCCGTCCTCCGGCAAGGCCCGCCGCAAGGCTTCTAGCACGGCGACATGCTTGCGCTCGAGCGGTGTGAAGAGCGCTCGCTCCGCAGCACGCTGGGCAGCGATATCGTCACCGCCCTTGAAACCCGTCCCCGTCTCCTGGTGCGAAAGCTCCCACAGGATGGCGGTCAGGGTCGTGCCCGCATCGGCCTGTATCGCCACATCCGGCGTATAATCCCGCGTCACCGTCTCGGCATCGATATCGATCCGGATCAGTTTGCCGCCGAGCGGCAGCGGGTCGTCGCGCCAAAGGTCAGGCTCGGCAAGCTCACTGCCGACCACCAGAACGACATCCGCCGTGCGAATGAAGGTCTGCGTCGCCGGCCGCTCCAGTGTCGCTTCCAGCGCCAGCGGATGGTTGTCGGGAATGATGCCCTTGGCGGCGATGGTCGGGATGACCGCGGCGCCGATCTTCTCCGCCAGGGCGACAACCTGCGTCGCCGCACCAATCGCGCCACCGCCGGCAATAATCATCGGCCGCTGCGCGTGCCGCAACAGCTCGGCGGCCTCTGTCACGGCTGCCGCATCGGGCTTGCCCGGACGCGCAACATGACGGCACCGGGGCAGCCGCTCATCGGTCATCTTGAGGACATCGAGCGGCACCGAAATATGAACCGGCCGTGGCCGTGCCGTATTGAACAGGGCAAAGGCGCGGGCGACCAGTTCATGAACCTGGTCAGGATTAAGCGCCGTCGCGGAGAATGCGGTCAACGGTTCCGTCACCCGGGCCTGGTCGGTGATTTCGTGCAGGCGCCCGCGCCCCATGCCGAGATCGCCGGTGGCGGCGACGCTGGAGATCACCAGCATCGGCTGCGAATCCGAATAGGCCTGGCCGATAGGCGTTGCCGCATTGGTAACGCCGGGACCGCTGATCAACAGGCAGACACCGGGCTTGCCGGAAACCCGGGCATAGCCATCGGCCATGAAGCCCGCACCCTGCTCGTGGCGCACGCCGATATGTCGCAAGCCAGCGCCTTCGATCCCGCGATAGGCTTCAAGCGTGTGTACACCGGGCATGCCAAAAATCGTATCGACCCCATATTCCCGCAGCAGATACATCAGTTGGGTGCCGCAAGAGACCTTGCCTGTCATTTTTGCCTCTGTGTCAGAAACGTCGTTTCAGTCTTTTCGTTTATCCGGGCTTTTCGTTTGCCCGGGGTTTTCATTGATCCAGGCGCGACCGACGGGTCAGCTGGCCTGTGGCGTCTTCATCGCCTCCGCCAGCGCCCATTTCAGGGAACCGGTTTCGTCGGCAACCACCATGAAATGCGCCCCGAGCTGGTCGGAAAGAATGCGTTCCGCATCGGTCCAGGCCGGCATGATCCAAGGTTTCTTGGCGGCAGCGGCAGCGGCAGCAATGCGGCGCAGATCCGCCTTGTCCTCGTCATTGTTGCGATAGGCACCGCGGCCGCGGCTGAGCGAAAGATCGCTGGGGCCGACGAAAACGCCGTCGACCGTGGGCAGGGCCAAGATCGCCTCGATATCCTGCAATGCCGCGGCACTCTCAACCATCGGATAGCAGCGTGTATGGTGGTTCTCCCGTTCATAATATTCCTGCGGCGCCCCGCCATAGCCGGCCGGCCGGGTACCGCTGAAACTGCGGATGCCGAGCGGCGGATATTTCGCCGCCAATGTCACCTTGCGCGCATGATCAACATCTTCGATATGCGGAATGATGACGCCGTCGCAGCCCATATCGAGCGCCTGCTGGATGGGAATGGTCTCCGGCCCGAGGACCTTCCCATAGACCTGGCAGCCGGAGGCTTTGATAAGGGCGATCAGGCGATCCGTATCGGCGAGGTCGAACAGGCCATGTTCGATATCCAGGACAAACCGCCGGTAACCGAGGTCGCGGGCGATCTCAACCATGATGTGGTTCGGGGTCGAGAGCCAGATCGCCAGTTTCTTCATATCATTCTCAACCATGAGAGACCCCATCCAGACGGCTGCGTTCGGCAATCATGGCAGCGACATCGACCAGGTCCTGCAACTTCTCGCCAGCGCGGATACGCTTGACCCATCCACCCTCATCGGCCTGATCCGCCAGGGCGACATCCGTCAAACCGGCGATTTCCGATGCCGGTACCGCCAGCACGCCGCAATCATCGGCGAGGATCGCGTCGCCCGGGCGCACGGCCGTGCCGCCACAGCTGACTTCCAGGTTGAAGCTGCCGCCGAGATTGAGAAGCTTCGTCGTGATGCCCGAAACGCCCCGCGCCCAGGTGGGCACGCCTTGGGCGATGATTTCCGCCGGGTCGGTGACGGCCCCGTCGATGATGACGCCGGCCAGGCCGCGCTTCGCCGCGACGGCGGCCATGAAGCCACCCCAGCAGGCATGGCGCTGATCGCCGCTGCGATCGATCACCAGCACGTCGCCGGGGCGGACCCGGTCCATCGCGTGGTAAAGCAGCGTCGAATCCGGTCCCGGGATCGATATCGTCACCGCCGTGCCGGAAATGCGGCGCCCGCCGATCAGCGGCCGGAGGCCGGAATCGACGAAGCGGTCATGCAGATAGTGACCGATGGTCGCCGTCTCCACATGCTTCAGGCGTTCGACGACAGCGGCAGGCAATTGCCCTGGCATATCGCCGAAGCGGTACGATTTGATACCCATTCTGTCTCTCCTCAAGGCGGTACTGGACGGTTACCGCGTCTTCCATATCCATCGCGTCACTCGGACAGGACGCGCAAATCCCTGATGCAGCAATGCAACGCACATTCGGCACCGATTCTTGGTGCGGCGGCTGCGCCGTCGAAGGCGTTTTGCACACGCGCGACGATGGCTTCACCTGACGCCAAATCGACCACATACCGCCGGTCGGTGCCGATATAGATCTCTTCCCGGACCCTGCCCCGGAATTCGATTTGGCGGGCCTGGGCGCTCTCCAATGCCTGGAACGACAACGCTTCCGGCCGGATCGCGATGGTCACCGGCTGGCCGGCCGCGACCGCTGCCGGCGGCACCGGCGCCGCCAAGCGGTGATTGGCATGATCGAGATCGATCCATTCAGGCCCGACCGCCGCGACCTTCGCTTCCAGGAAGTTCATCTCGCCGATAAATCCAGCCCCGAAGCGGGTTGTCGGCCGTTCATAGATACCGACCGGATCATCGACCTGCAGCACCTTGCCCTGATGCATGACGGCGATACGGTCCGACATCGTCAGCGCCTCTTCCTGATCATGCGTGACGAAGACGAAAGTGATCCCGAGCTGGCGTTGCATATGCTTCAGCTCGATCTGCATTTCCTTGCGCAATTTCAGATCCAACGCGCCAAAGGGTTCGTCGAGCAGGAGAACTTGCGGGCGGTTGATGAGCGCGCGGGCCAAAGCGACACGTTGCTGCTGGCCGCCGGACAATTCGGACGGCTTGCGTGACGCCATATGCCCCATCTGCACCAGCTTCAGGGCATCGGCAACCCGCTGCTGCCGTTCCGGCTTGGGCACGCCCTTGACGGAAAGGCCAAAGGCAACATTGTCGGCCACGGTCAGGTGCGGGAACAGGGCATAGCTCTGGAACACGGTATTGACCGGCCGCAGATGCGCCGGCACATCCGCCACCTGCTGGCCATGGATCAGGATATCGCCGCCGCTCGGCAGTTCGAAGCCGGCGATCAGCCGCAATGTCGTCGTCTTGCCGCAGCCGCTGGGGCCGAGCAAGGTAAAGAACTCGCCATTGCGAATCTGCAGATCGATATCCTTGATCGCATTGACGGCGGCCTCGCCGTCACGCACGCGGCCAAAGCTTTTCGAGACACTTCGCAACTCAACAGCATTCACGCTCATCTAACCCTCGTACCGGCACCGGCTTCTGATCGAGGCATGGACCATACGGCCCATGCCTCTGCAGACCTCACTCGGCGGCCTTCACCTTGGTCCAGCCGTCCTGGTAGTGCTTCATGGCATCGCCGAGATCGAGAATGAAATCGGCCTTGGCCACCTTGTCTTCCGGCGGGTAGATCGCGGTATTGCCGGTGATATCGGCGGGCAGCAGGCTCTTCGCCTTCTCATTGGTGCTGGCAACCTTGCTCAGTGACGTGACCTTGGCCGCCACTTCCGGCCGCAGCAGATAGGCGAGGAATTTGTAGGCCGCATCGACGTTGCTGGCGCCCTTGGCGATGGCATAGCCGTCAACCCACATGGTGCCGCCTTCATCCGGCAGGACATAGTGAACCTTGGGATTGGCAGCGATCGCCTTCAGCACATTGCCGCTCCAGGCCTCCACCAGGCAGGCCTCGCCAGACGAAACGAGGTCGGCGAAATTCGTGCTGTTATAGCCGCCCAGGATCTTCTTCTGGTCGATCAGCTTGTCGGTCGCTTTGCTGATCTCATCGGCATTGGTAGTATTCGCCCGATAGCCGAGAACCTGCAGGCCGGCGATATACGCCGCCAGCATGTTGTCCAGCATATAAATACGACCCTTGTATTTGTCGTCCCAGAGCACCTTCCAGCTGGTCACCGGTTCCTTGACGCAGTCCTCGTTATAGGCGAGGCCAGTCGTCCCCCAGAGATAGGGCACCGAATAGGCGTTGCCAGGATCATAGGAGACGTTCTGGAACACCTTGCTGAGATTGCCGAGGCCCGGCAGTTTCGCATGGTCGAGCTTCTCGATCAGCCCCTTCTTGGCAAGGATCTGCGCCGCATATTGCGACGGGTTGACGATATCATAACCGGAAGCGCCCGCGGCCAGTTTGGCAATCATCGATTCATTGCTGTCGAAAGTATCGAGTGTCACCTGGATTCCCGTCTCCTTCTGGAAATCCTTGGTGATTTCATCCGGCAATTCCTCGGCCCAAGCATAGATATGCAGTTCTTCCGCAGCCGCGGCCGTTCGGCTCGAGGCGATATAGCTGCCAGCCGATAGTGCACTCATCAGCACGACGGCCGACGCAGTACAAAAGGCTTTCTGTACAATTCTCATGTCTTAGGCTCCCAGTTTTTCCGTGGTTAGGGGTGATGCAGTTCCCGTCGGCTCTTCTTGGCCGCTTCTTCTATCGCTTGACGAAATAGTGCAGGCGCCGCCCCATGACAGCGACGACGAGCAGGATGTTGACCAGCACCATCAGGGCACCGAGGGCATTGATTTCGGGTGTGATCCCGGTCTTGAGCATGGAATAGATACGCAGCGGCAATGGGGTCGTGCCGACACCGGACGCAAAGGTCGACATCACGAAATTGTCGAAAGAGAGCGTCGCCGCGAGCAGGAAGCTGGTGAAGATCGCCGGCATCAGCAGCGGCAGAGTCACGCGGGTGAAGGTCTGCCATTCGCTGGCACCAAGATCGGCTGCCGCTTCCTCCAGACGGCGGTCAAGAGCGGCGGCGGCCGTGCGCACGATCAGCATGGTGAAGGGTATGGAGATCAGCACATGCCCGGTGATCAGGGTGAAATAGCCGAGCTGGATCCCGGCGAATACCATGAAGACGAGGAAGGCGACGGCGATGACGATTTCCGGCAGCACCAGCGGCGCCAGCAGCAGTGTTGCCAGCAGGTCGCGCCCCGGAAACTGCCGGCGCACGATGACGAAGGCCGTCACCGTGCCAATGGCCGTGCTGATGGAAGCGGAGGCAATGGCGGTGATGCCGCTGATGACGAGTGCCCGGCGCAGCCCTTCATCCGCCAGGACCATGCCGTACCAGTCGAGTGTGAAACCTGACCAGACGACCGTCGATCGCGACGCGTTGAACGAGTAGATGATGAGAACGATGATGGGAACGAACAGGAAAAGATAGGCCAGCAGGGTGATCGTCGGCGCTATGCCGCCAAGCAAGCGCGCCACCAGGATCGCGCGCCGGGCCTGATCGAAGCGATGGGCCTTATCCACTGTGGTCGAGAGATGTGACGCCGCCATGATCAGGCACGCCCCGCTTCGACCCGCCGCAAGGCCCGCATGTAGATCATGATGCCGACCGACGAGAACAGCAGCAGCAGGACGGAAACGGCGGAGCCCAAGGGAATATTTCGGAAGTCGAGAAACAGCTGAACGATGAGATTTCCGATGATGATGCTCTTGCCGCCACCCAGCAGAACCGGGATGGCGAAGACACCCATTGACGGTACGAAGACGAAGAGCGCGGCCGCCATGACACCGGGCAGCGATAGCGGCAAGGTCACGCGGCAGAACGACTGGATGGGATTGGCGCCGAGGTCGCGCGCAGCCTCCAGCAGCGTCCGGTTGATCGGCTGCAAGGCGGCATAGATCGGGAAAACGGCGGAGGGCAGGAAGGCGTACAACATACCCACCAGCACGGCGCCATAGGTTCCCAGCATGCGCGCCGGCTCGTCAAACAGGCCGATCCCCGTCAAGGTCGCATTGATCAGGCCGTTGCGGCCGAGCAGCACCACCCAGGCCGAGATCCTGATCAGGAAATCGATCCAGAAGGGGATCAGCATCATGATCAGCAGCAGAGGCGCCCATTTGCCGGCGCGCAGGGCGATGAAATAGGCGACCGGATAGCCGACGAGCAGGCAAAGAACCGTGTTGCAGAAAGCCAGCTTGAAGGAATTGTAGAAGATCGGGAAATAGAGCGGCTGCAGCAATTCCGCATAACTATCCCAGGTGAAGCCCGGCACCACGCCGCCATAGGGATCACGGCCGGCGAAGCTGTAGCTGATGACGATCAGCATCGGCGCGATCAGGAAAATAACCATCAGGATGGTCGATGGCGCCAGCATGATCATCGTCGTGGCAAACTGCCGCTGGCGTCGTGTCATTCTGCGGCGCCCCTGCCGATCGGCGTGCGACGATCACCGGTATTCGCTACCATGATGGTGAGCGGATTGAATTCGAGATGCTTGCGCATCGCCGCCTCGGCCCGCTGCGGATCGCGGGCGCGAATTGCGCCGAAGACGGCATCGAAATTCTCGATCTCGTCCTTCACCAGGGTGATCGGTACGCGCGACAGGTAAAGCGTGCGCACCGAGAGGCCGTAATGACGCGTGATGGCCCGGACGAGATAGGGATTATCCGTGGCCGAGGCGATCAGCAGGTGAAACCGCTCATCGAGGCCGAGATTCCAGGCGAGATCCTGATTGTCGGCAGCGATCCCTTCCCGCGCCTCGGCCAGCAGGCGATCAAATTCCGCGAAATGACTGTCATTGGCGCGCTCGGCGGCGAGAGCCGCCGCCATCGCCTCCAGATTCTGCCGAACCTCGAAGACGTGAAACAGATCAGCCGGAGAAATCTCGGTCACGAAATAGCCGCGCCGCGGCACGTTCCGGATCAGATCCTCCTGTGCTAGCCGCTGCAGGGCCTCGCGCAAGGGTGTGCGCCCGACCCCCAGCAGCTCCATCAGTGCCGGCTCTTCCAACAACACGCCCGGCTTGATTTCCGCCCGGATGACCAGGTCGCGCAGCTGCTCATAGGCGGCGTCGCTTTGACGATGGGAGTTCTGATCGGCCATGGATATCTTTTCAAGATATTACAAATATATTTGTAAAATATCCGAATCCCGGCAGCGGTCAAGCCCTCCTATGTTCCCCAAGCCACAAATCAGAAAAATCACAAAATATTAATATTTATCATATGGTTACATGAACCAGCCCATATCCGGGCCGGCAGATGCCAGCAATTTCGCGGGCTTTGCCGCCGGCGCGCAGCGCATAACGGGTGATGCTGATGCAGCCCCGGGGAAACTCTTCCGCGCTGCCCGGTGGCGCAGCCGCCGGTCATTGCCAACAGGCGCCGCAATGCGATACCCGTTCCCGCCCGGGTGATGAACAGGGGGGACCCGGCATGGCCCGCCGCAAAACGCCGGACCAGTCATCCCGGGCGACACAATTTTCAGCGGATACTTGTCAGTTGCGCCGATGACGCCCGCCTCGATATCTTCGCCCGAGACGTCATGACGACCGACTTCATCGCCAATCCCAACGGGGCAGGACAGCGTGCCAATCACCATCGCCACCTTCAACGTCAACTCGCTGCGCGCGCGCCTCGCCAATGTTCAGGACTGGCTGCGCCTGGCGAAGCCGGATGTCGCCCTGCTGCAGGAAATCAAATGCCAGGAGCACGAATTCCCCCAGCTGGAATTCCAGAGCCTCGGCTATCATTGCGCCGCCCTTGGCCAGAAGAGCTATAACGGCGTCGCCATTCTCTCGCGCCACAAACTCGATGTCGTGCAGCGTGGCCTGCCGGGCGATGACGGCGACGACCATGCGCGCTACATGGAAGCCGATATCGAGGTGCCGGCCGAACATACCCGCGACCAGCAGGCACAAAAGCTTCGCGTCGCCACCATCTATCTGCCGAACGGCAATCCGGTCGAGAGCGAGAAATATCCCTATAAGCTTGCCTGGATGAAGCGGCTGCGCCAGCGCGCCGCCGAACTCCTCAAGACCGAGATGCCGGTGGTGTTGGGCGGCGACTACAATGTCTGCCCGACCGATGACGATGTCTATGATCCGGCCGGCTGGGCCGAGGATGCGCTCTGCAAGCCGGAGAGCCGGGCGCATTTTCGCGCCATCGTCAATCTCGGCTATACGGAAGCCTTTCGCGCCGTCAATAGCGAGATCCATCGCTATACCTTCTGGGACTATCAGGCCGGGCGCTGGCAGCGCGACGAAGGGCTGCGTATCGATCACCTGCTGCTCTCGCCGCAAGCGGCCGATTGCCTCGGCGATTGCCAGATCGACCGCTATCCGCGCAAGCAGGAGAAGCCGTCCGATCACACGCCGATCTGGTGCCGCCTCGATCTCTGAAACGTGAAGCGCCTGGTCGCCTCTTGAGCAAGGCGCATGCATATTTCAGATCGAAGCATGTCGTGATTCGATCTAGAATGCCGCGGCTCTACGGGAGGATATGCCGATGACCGAAGCCAGCAACGCTTTCACCGACGGCAAGGCCTATGAACGGATGATGGGCCGCTGGAGCCGAATCGTCGGCGGCATCTTCCTCGACTGGCTCAAACAACCCGGCAATCTCCGCTGGCTCGATGTCGGTTGCGGCAATGGCGCCTTCACCGAAGAGATCGTCGCCCGCTGCCACCCCGCGGCCGTGGAGGGCATCGACCCCTCCGCCGAGCAGATCAACTTTGCCCGCGAGCGGCCGGCGACCCGGATGGCGCATTTCCAGCAGGCAGATGCACAGGTCCTGCCTTTCATCGATGACAGCTTCGATGTCGCCACCATGGCGCTGGTGATCGCCTTCGTGCCCGATCCGGCAAAAGCGGTTGGGGAGATGGCCCGCGTCCTGCGCCCCGGCGGCAGTGCAGCCGCCTATATGTGGGGCATTCCCGGGCAAACACCGCTTGCCCCCTTGCATCAGACGCTGAGAGACATGGGGATGGAACCGCAGCAGCCGCCGAGCAGTGCAATTGCCCAGCCGGAAGCGCTGCAGGAGCTGTGGCGCAAGGCGGGCTTTACCGCGGTCGAAACGCGGTCCATTCGCATCCCGGTTTCCTTTGAGAATCTCGACGACTTCTGTGCCTCGAATGTCGTGCCGCTCGGCCCGCATGCGAAATTGATCGCCAACATGTCGCCGGAGACCAAGGCGCAGTTGCGCGAACGCCTGCGTGCAGCACTCCCCATCGCCACCGATGGCAGCATCATCTACGAAGCCGTCGCCCATGCCGTCATGGGACGCGTGCCAAACTGAAACTGCCGCTGGTCGGTTAGGTGCGAGCGCGATACTGCTGCTGCGGTCGCTAGCGTCGCAATTAGTGTACTCAGGGTGGCGCTTCCCCCTCACCCCCAACCTCTCCCGCAAGGGGAGAGGGAGCCCAACGCGCCCGCCTCGCTATCGAGCATCGCTGTTTATGTCGAAAGAGTAGACCCGATTAGCTCAACGACAACCAACGGCAAAGACTGGAACAACAGCGTCCCCTCTCCCCTCGCGGGAGAGGGACAGGGTGAGGGGGCGAGCGATAAATAGAACGCGCACCTTCAATGAGTCTCGCTACCCTGCGTAAGCCTGTCCCAGCGGCATGATGCGCAGGCCCTTGCGCAGACGCTTGTAATCGAGTGCCGTGTTGTCGACCGGATTGGCGCCGGGGGCGGCGACGATCAGGATCTCTTCGGCGATCGGCTGGAAATCGGCACGGAAATGCACCGAGCTCTTCAAGGCGAGAATCTTGCGCGCCGATGGCTCGACACCGAGATGGCGCAGCATGGCCTGGTCCGCCGCTTGCTGTTTGCGGCTGGTGACGACGATCTCGACGCCGCCGATGGTGAGCAGCGCCATCGGCCCCAATTGCATGCGGTTGCCGCGATAGAAGGGACCGGTCGCATCGAAGGCACCGTCGCCCAGCGCCGCAACCTTGAAGCGCGCCTCGAAGGGCCTGTGCCCCGCCATGCCGCTCCAGGCGCCGATGCCGAGCGTGATCTCGGCGCCGATGCCGGCGCGGTGCGCGATTTCCGCCGTCTTCGGATCGAAGAGATTGGCGAAGACGGCACTTTCCGCCCGCCCCACCACCAGCGCCTCGAGCAGCCCGACCGTATCCGAATTGCCGCCGGCACCGGGATTGTCCTGGGTATCGGCAAGGATGATCGGGCGGCCGATCTTGGGCGCCTGGCTCTTGGCATAAGCCACGGCTTCATCCGGTTGCCAGACGCGGCCGGCGAAACCGGCTTCCGCCGCCTTGACGGCATCGATCAGATACTCCGCTGCCGCCTCGGCTTCGCGCTGATCGGCGCCATAGGTGACGATGGCGGGACCGCATTCGGCGATATCAGCCGGCGGAAAGCCGAAGGTGAAAGAGGCGCTGGCGAGACCACGCTTGCCTTCCTGCGCAGCGAGCTCGCGATAGAGCGCTTGCGCCGGGTCGATCAGGGTGCATTGCCAAGTCAGCGGCACCAGGAAATCGGCGCGGCGCATCGCCTTGGCGAGTTTGCCGTCACGCAGCAGCCGCGCCATGATCTCGGCGCAGGCAATGCCGCTTTCAGCGAGATCGACATGCGGATAAGTGCGGCAGGAGATCAGCGCCGAGGCATGCTCCACCATGCGCCGGGTGACATTGGCATGGAGATCGAGGCTGACGACGATCGGCAGATCGGGACCGACCAGCCGGCGCAAGCGTTCCAGCAACTCGCCCTCGCCGTCTTCGAGATGTTCCGTCACCATGGCGCCGTGGAGATCGAGATAGATGCCGTCGATGCCGCCGGGTGCTTTGATGAAATCGCCGATCCGCTGCAGCAGTTCAGAGACGATCGTCTCATAAGCCGTGCGCTCGACATGGGCCGAAGGCGAGGCCGAGCACCACAGGGTCGGCAGCAGATCGAAACCCTGCTCCCTGGCCGCCTCGATGAAGCCGGCAATCGGCAGATTGATGCCGGTGAAAGCCGTCATGATATCAGCGCCGCGGGTCAGGCCTGGCCAGCCATCGGCCATCTCAAAATCCCGGAAGCTTGCCTTCACCGGCGCAAAAGTATTGGTCTCGTGCTGAAAGCCGCCGATGACGATACGCATGAGTGAAATCCTATCCGGGTTGGAATCACGAGCAAAACCGCTGCCTTTTGTCAGCGACAGGCATCTTGCCGCCCTTATCTGGAAAAGCAACCACGGCAAAAACCACGCTTTATCATACAGCTTTAAGGCATTTTTAAGTTAAAACCTTCATTCTCTGATTGTCCTGTCACGGATGGGACCTCTCGCCGATTGTGGGAACCGGCGAGACCAGATAGCCGGCGGGCCGATCATCAGAGTTGATCAGCGGGAGCCGGGTAACCGCTCGCAATCAGGGGACGATCGTGGGAAGCCAACAGCATCCGGGGGAGCGTAAGTCCGACGATCTGGCGCAGAGCCAGCAAATCGCGACAGAAGCCTTGGCACGTATGACCGCGTTGCGGATCGCCCCCACACCGGCCAACTACTCCATCTGGTACGCCTATTTCGCCAATGAAGTACCGGAGCTCACCCGCGAGATCGATGCGCTGTTGGAGAACGGCACCATCTTCTCCATGCAGGTCAACATCGCGCTCTTCGGCAAATATTTCGGCAGTGATCGCGAGGCCGTCGCCCTCAATGACATCGGCCAGTCGTTGAATGCCACCATCGGCACGGTCATGGCGCAGTTGAGTGCCGCCGGCCAGGAAGCCGCCGCTTTCGACAATCGCCTGCAGCATGTCACCGGCAAGCTGCGCAAGGACGGGGAAGAAGTCGACCTCAAGGAAGTGGTTGCCAGCCTGATGGCGGCAAC
>DATMUQ010000844.1:0-2841 GCA_035563795.1 Terriglobales bacterium
CAGCCGCTCCGACGGCGCCAGTTCGACCAGACGGCCGGCGCACATCACCATGATGCGGTCGGCGATATAATCCACCACCGCAAGGTTGTGCGAGATGAAGATATAAGTGAGGCCGAGCTTGGCCTGCAGATCCTTCAGCAGGTTCAGTACCTGCGCCTGGATCGAGACGTCGAGGGCGGAAACCGGCTCGTCGCAAATCAGGATGTCCGGCCGCAAGGCCAGCGCCCGGGCAATGCCGATGCGTTGCCGTTGGCCACCGGAGAAACTGTGCGGATAGCGGTTGAGATGCTGCGGCCCGAGGCCGACGAGATACATCAGTTCGCGCGCCAGTTCGCGGCGTTCCTCGGGCGTACCGACCTTATGGATCACCAGCGGCTCGGTGACGATGTCGAACACTGTCATGCGCGGATTGAGCGAATTGAAGGGATCCTGGAAGACGAACTGGATGCGGCGGCGGAATTCCGTCAGCGCTCCTCCCTTGAGGGCGAGGACGTCCTGCGACTTGCCGCCTTCATGAAAGGTGATGCTGCCGGAATCCGGCTGCAAGGCGCGCATGATGATCTTGCTGAGCGTGGTCTTGCCGCAACCGGATTCACCGACCAGGCCCAGGCATTCGCCACGCCGCAGGGTGAAGCTGACATCGTCGCAGGCCTTGATGGTGCTGCCGCGGTCGACCCAGCTGTCGCTGCGGATGCGGTAGGATTTCTCGATATGCTTGACTTCCAGCAGCGGCGCGCCGGGCACCATGTCCAAGGCATCGGCGCGGTGGGTGCAGCGCTCATAGACCTTGCCGATCTCGCTCTGGATCTCGCGGATTGGCGTCAGGCGCTCATGCTTGTCCATGCCGAAACGCGGCACCGCCTGCAACAATGCCTGCAGATAGGGATGGCCGGCACGGCGGAAGATGTCCTGCACGCTGCCGGATTCCATGACCTCGCCGTGATAGAGCACCACCACTTCATCGGCGACATTGGCGACCACGCCAAGGTCGTGGGTGATGATCAGCATGGCCATGTGCAGCTCCTGCTGCAGGTCATGCATCAATTTCAGGATCTGCGCCTGGATGGTGACCTCGAGCGCCGTGGTCGGCTCGTCGGCGATCAGCAATGCCGGCCGACAGATGAGGGCCATGGCGATCATGGCGCGCTGGCGCAAGCCGCCGGAGAGTTCGAAGGGATAGCTGCGCATCGCCTGCGCAGGATCGGGGAAGCCGACCAGGCGCAGCATTTCCTTGACGGTTTCGCGGCCGGTGCCGGCATCCATCTTGCGATGGAGGTGCAGCATCTCGCCGATCTGGTCGCCGATGGTATGGACCGGGGACAGCGAGGTCATCGGCTCCTGGAAGACGATGGAGATCGACTGGCCGCGGATCTCGCGGATGGCGAAACCGTCGCGCGGCATTTCGGCGATGTTGACCAGATGGCCGCCTTTCGCCCGGTTGTCGAACAGGATGTCGCCGCCGGTGATGCGGGCGGTCTTCGGCAGGATACCCATGATCGCCTGGGCGATGACGGACTTACCGGAACCGGATTCGCCGACCAGGGCCACGGTCTTGCCGGCCGGCACCCGGAACGAGACGCCGCGCACGGCTTCCAGCGGACCGGATTCCAGCTTGAAGCCGATGTGAAGATCGCGGATCTCCAGCAGATTGCCGTTCATCTTGCCTGTCGCCTATGAATTGCGTCGGAGGGAGGAAATGCCGCTGGACGGTTCCGACGGTGCACGGAATTCCGGTGGCAGGCTGGCCAAAGCGCGCAAATTGTCATCACTCACCGGGTCGAGGTCGATATTGTTCTGATGGGCTGCCCGTGCCGCCCGCTCGGCCAGGGCAAAAAAGTCAGGCAAGCCGGATTCCAGGACGATGCTCTGTTTTGCTGCATTGCGCAGCTTGAGAACCAGCCAGCCCTCCTGCAGCGGCGAGGACGGCCGTTCCTCACTGGCAAGTCTCTCGTCAAAATTCCGCCGACCGATGCGCCCCAACACGCTCCCCATCCCTTTTTTCTTGGCCCGCCGCCGCGCGTAATAACGCAGCGACATGCCGTGCAGCTCGTTCCAGGCGATCCGCCGGGTCTTCCCCAGGAGGACGCGGGAAATCCCCGTTTCATCCACCTGGAATATCGTCCGGTGCTGCAACACCGTCCGTATCGTGTAGGCCAGACAGCAGAGCGTCAAGCCAAGGAACAGCCAGATCAATTTACTGCCCCAGCTCGCTGTGACCAGCATCACAACGCAAATCGCCGTGCCGGACAAGCCGATCGCATAATCGCCAATCAAGGCGGAAAGCGGGTAGCGCAAAATCGTCATCATTCCATCCGATCGGGGGCGAGGCCAAAGACCGTCGCCGGCGGCAGCCACCGTATCACGGGATGCCGCGAAAGCCAGTCCTGCAATCGCTGCAAAAAGCTCCAGCAGGCCACGTCATGCACCAGGTGATGTGTCAGAAGTCCTGTCGGTTCGGTGATATCTGCAGCATCCTGGCGCCGCGCGCGCAGATGGCGCAACAACAGATCAAGCACCGGTTCGGTGCCGAGAAAACCGCGCGTGCCATGCCAGTCGATGACATCGACATGGGTGTTGACTTGGCGTAAGCCGGCGACCGGCTCTGCTTGGCGCCGCGGCAGATAGGTGGTAATGCCGCGAAAGCCCGCTTGCGGCAATCCAGCGACCACCGCCGCATCAATGCGGTTCCAGGGCGGCGTCAGCACCGGCAGAGCCCGGGCACCGAAGCTGCGCTGCAACATGACCCCGCCGGCGGCGAGTTCCGTCAGCACTGCTGCGGCCGGTCGTGCGGCGCCCAGTTCTGCTTTCTTGCGATCCGCCGGCTCGTGGTTCTGATGGCGA
>DATMUQ010000845.1:0-3141 GCA_035563795.1 Terriglobales bacterium
GCCCATATGGCGGATCCCTATATCGTCAAGAAGCTGGAAGCCGGCGAGGAAGACCGCATCCGTCCCTGTGTCGGCGCCAGCCATTGCATCGACGGCATCTATCTCAGCGGCGCCGCCTTCTGCATCCACAATCCGGCGACAGGACGTGAGCAGACCATTCCGCATAAGCTGACGCCGAGTACTGGCAAAAAGAAAAAGGTCGTGGTGGTCGGTGCGGGGCCAGCGGGTCTCGAAGCCGCCCGGGTCAGCGCCGAGCGTGGCCATGAGGTCATCGTCTTCGAGGCGGGTGACCGCCCAGGCGGACAGATCAATCTCGCTGCCAAGATCCAGCGCCGCAAGGAGATCGTCGGCATCACCGATTGGCTCTACAGTGAAGTGCAGCGCCTGAAGGTGACGATCCGCTTCAATAGCTATGCGGATAAGGCCGATGTGCTGGCGGAGAAGCCCGATATCGTCATCGTCGCCACAGGCGGCCTGCCACATGTCGGCTATCTCGACAGTGGTGAGGAGATGATCACCAATTGCTGGGACGTGCTCTCAGGCCAGGTCAATCTCGCCCCGGAAATCCTCATGCATGATGATCACGGCGGCTACGAGGCCTCGACCTGTGCCGAATATGTGGCGAAATCCGGCTCGAAGCTGGAACTGCTGACGCCGGACCGGCTGATCGGCCCGGATGTCGGCGGCCTCAATTACCCGGCCTTCTACAAGGCGCTCTATGCCAATGGCGTGACGCTCACGCCGAACGAGCGGATGACGGGTGTCAGGCGCGACGGCAACAAGCTCGTGGCGACACTCTACAATGAATATACCCATACCGAGCGCGAGCGCCGCGTCGACCAGGTGATCGCCACCAATGGCACCCTGCCGGCAGCCGATCTCTATTTCGAGCTTCAGCCGGACTCAAGCAATGGCGGCGAGGTCGATATCGACGCACTGATCGCCGGCAAGAAGCAGGAGATCGTCAGCAACAAGGATGGCAGCTTCCAGCTGTTCCGCATCGGTGATGCGGTCGCCTGCCGCAGCATCCATGCGGCGATCTATGATGCGATCCGGCTCTGCAAGGAGTTTTGAGGCGCCGCATGTTATTGGATCGGATCGAGCTGATCGAAGGCGATATCACCAAGCTCGACGTGGATGCGATCGTCAATGCCGCCAATTCTTCGTTGTTGGGCGGTGGTGGTGTCGACGGCGCCATCCATCGTGCTGCCGGTCCGGATCTGGTGCATGAATGCCGACTGCTCGGCGGCTGCAAGACCGGCGAGGCGAAGATCACGCGTGGTTATCGATTGAAAGCGCGACACATCATTCATACGGTTGGCCCGGTCTGGAATGGCGGCAGTTTGAATGAGCCTGAGTTGCTGCGTAGCTGCTACCGCAACAGCTTCGGGCTCGCCATCAAGCATGGCCTTCAGAGCATCGATTTTCCGGCGATCAGTTGCGGCATCTATCGCTATCCGGTCGAGCAGGCGGTCGAGATTGCCTTGGACGAGACATCTGCGGCACTGGAGCAAAATGCCGATATCGAACGCGTCATCTTTACCTGCTTTGGCGCTGATGTGTACGCGGCTTATCAGCGACAATTGGAGCGAGCTGGCGGTTGACTCCCTCTCCCCTCGCGGGTGTGGGGGCCAGATATCATCTCTCGACTTCATCTGTATCTTCACTGTCACCCTCGGGCTTGACCCGAGGGTCCATGGCGGAGGCAGCGCGCAATTGCTGGCATGGATGCCCGGATCAAGTCCGGGCATGACAGGGGAAAATAAAAAAAGAACCGAACCTGAAGAAGCTTACCGCCAGTTGCGGCAGCGCACCACGGCATCGGCGAATTTGGCGATCAGGGCGTCCGAGATCGGTTCCGGTGCCTTGACGATACGGCTCGCCGGTGGGGCCGGCGGCAGTGTCTCCAGCGTCGCGAGGCCGGCGCCGATCAAGGCGAATTGCGCGGCTCCGAGGCCGGTCAGTTCCGCGGTCGAGGGCACGGTCAGCTCGCGGCCGAGCACGGTGGCGAGGAAATCGCAGAAGTAATCATTGCGGGTGACGCCGCCATCGATCGAGAGGCGAGGGGCGACCGGCACCAGTTTCGCCATGGCGCGGAGCAATTCGCCGGCGCGCAGCGCGATGCCCTCCAGCACCGCCTGCATCATATCGGCCTTGGTCGTGTCGAGGCCGAGGCCGAGCCACATGCCGGCGGCGCTGCGATCCCAATAGGGGCAGCCGAGACCGGACAGAGCCGGCACGAAAGCGAGATTGCGGGAGATCGCCGACGATGCATCAAAACGCGCGATTTCAGCGTAATCGCCGAAGAGGCCGAGGCCGCGCGCCCAGTTGATCGCCGAGGCGGCGTTATAGACGCCGCCATCGAGGGCATAGGTACAAGCGGCATCGCCGGTCCGCCAGGCAATGGTCGGCAGGAGACCGCTGGCGGCATCGCGCAGCGGCCTGTCGCCGGCGATGGCGAGGGCAAAGGCACCGGTGCCAAAGGTGATCTTGGCATCGCCGCGATGCCGGCAGCCATGGCCGAAAAGGGCCGCCTGTTGGTCCACCATGCTGGCGGTGACCGGAATGCCGCCGATCTCGGCGAGGGCACCGGTGGTGGAGACGATCTCAGGCAGGCAGTCGATCGGCACGCCGAAGAGATCGCAAAGCACTGGATCCCAGCTCAGGGTCTCGAGATTCATGAGACTCGTGCGCGAGGCGGTGGTGACATCGGTGATGGCGCGGCCGGCCAGGCGGTCGAGGAAATAGGCATCGCTGGTGCCGAGCCGCAGGCGGCCTTGCTGGCGCAGCGTCCGGGCTTCCGGCACATGATCGAGCAGCCAGCGCAATTTGCTGGCGGAGAAATAGGGATCGAGCGGCAGGCCGGCGCGCTGCAAAGTCTCGCTCTCACTGCCGGCCGCTTTCAGGCGCTGGATCTCGCCCTCGGTGCGGGCGTCCTGCCAGACGATGGCGTTATAGATCGGCTGCTTGCTCTTGGCGTCCCAGGCGACCACCGTCTCGCCCTGATTGTCGAGACCGATGGCGATGGCGCCCTTGCCGAGTGCGATACACTGCTCGATATGGCCGATCAGCTCGGCGGGATCATGTTCGACCCAGCCAGATTGCGGGAATATCTGTCGGTGCTCGAAGCCGCCGAGGATT
>DATMUQ010000846.1:0-2683 GCA_035563795.1 Terriglobales bacterium
CCGCAGCCGCAGCGCCTCCACCGGATCGCCGGCCTGCAGCAGGACGAGATCCGCCTGGCAGCCGGGTGCGATACCATAGCCATCGAGGCCCAGCGCCTTGGCACCATTCGTGGTGACGGCGGCGAAGCAGTTCTTCATCTCGGCGATGCCGGTCATCTGGCCGACATGCAGGCCCATATGCGCGACCTCCAGCATGTCGTGGCTGCCGAGGCTGTACCAGGGATCCATCACGCAATCATGGCCGAAGGCGACATTGATACCGGCCGCCAGCAACTCCTTCACCCGCGTCATGCCACGGCGCTTGGGATAGCTATCATGGCGTCCCTGCAAGGTGATGTTGATGAGCGGATTGGCAACGGCATGGATACCGGCCTCGCGCATCAACGGCATCAGCTTGCTGACATAGTAATTGTCCATGGAATGCATGGAGGTAAGATGCGATCCGGTGACCCGGCCCTTGAGCCCCAGCCTTGTCGTCTCCGCCGCCAGGCTCTCGATATGGCGTGACAAGGGGTCGTCGCTCTCATCGCAATGCATATCGACCATCAAGCCGCGCGCGGCGGCGATCTCGCATAGCGCCTTCACCGAGGCGGCGCCATCGCTCATCGTGCGTTCGAAATGCGGGATGCCGCCGACCACATCGACGCCTTTGTCGAGGGCGCGGGCAAGATTGGCCGCCGCCGTCTTGTGGCGCAGATAGCCATCCTGGGGAAAGGCCACCAGCTGGAGATCGATATAGGGCGCCATCTCGCGACGGATTTCCAGCAGCGCATCGACCGCCAGCAGGCGATCGTCGCAGACATCGACATGGCTGCGAATGGCCAGCGTGCCGCGAGCAATCGCCCAATGGCAGAGATCGCGGGCACGGTTCTTGATCGCCTCGACAGTCAGATGCGGCTTCAGCTCGCTCCAGAGCTGGATGCCTTCCAGCAAAGTGCCGCTCTCATTGAGACGCGGCTGGCCGAGGCTCAAGGTCGAATCCATGTGAAAATGGCTGTCGACGAAAGGCGGCGTCACCAACTGTCCCTTGGCGTCGATCTCGCGCCCGGCCGTCGCCGTGATCTTGGGTTCGACGGCGGCGATCTTGCCGTCCTTGATGCCGATATCGATAGCAGTGCGCCCATCCGGCAGGGTGGCACCGCGCAGCAGCAGATCGAACATCAGCGCTCCTCCTTGCGGAAGGGAATGAGCAGGCTCGCCGGCGCATTTGCATTGCGCGAAACCAGGGCCATGGCGAGGATGGTCATCACGAAAGGCAGCATGAGGAAGACCTCATAGGGAATATTCAGCGTGTTATTCGCCTGCAGGCGCAATTGCAAGGCCTCGATCATGGCGAAGAGCAGCACGCCGCCGGCACAGCGCCAAGGCAGCCATTGGCCGAAGACGACCAATGCGATACAGACCCAGCCGCGCCCGGAGATGACGCCGAAGGTGAAGGCATTGAACTGGGCGATGGTGAGATAGGCCCCGCCCAAACCCATGAGCGCGCCGGAGATGACCAGCGCCTGGATGCGCATCGACCAGACACTGACCCCAGCCGTATCCGCCGCGCGCGGATTCTCGCCGACCGTGCGGAGATTAAGGCCCCAGCGGGTGCGATGAAGAATGAACCAGGTCAGCGGCACCGACAGCAGCGCCAGATAGGTGATGGCGGTCTGGTTGAAAACGATGGGGCCGAGAATCGGGATCGACGACAGGACCGGCAACGGGAAGGGCGCAAAGGCGACGACATTGGGCGGCACCGCCGGCTGGCCGAAGATCATGCGATAGAGAAAGAAAGCGAGGCCGGTCGTCAGCAAAGTCGTGCCGATGCCGGAGACATGCTGGCTGACCCCCAGCACCACGGTGAGGAGCGCCATCAAGAGGCCGATCACGGCCCCCGTCGCCAGCGCCGCAACGACGCCCAGCCACAGATTGCCAGTGAAATAGGCGGCGGTGAAGCCGGTCATGGCACCGAGCAGCATGGTGCCCTCGATGCCAAGATTGAGGACGCCGGAACGTTCGGCAATCAGCTCGCCCATGGTCGCCAGCAGCAAGGGTGTGGCGATGCGCAAAAGGGCGGCGAAGAAGCCAATGTCGAGCAGGTGGAAAATCGTCTCAACCATGGCTCACCTGCCGGGTGATGCGCAGCCGATAGATGGTGAAGAGCCGACCCGCCACCATGGTGAGGAGAGCCACACCTTGGATCACATTGGCGAGGTAGACCGGCACGCCGGTATCGCGCGACATGGCATCGGCACCGTTCATGATCATGGCAAAGAACAAGGCGGCGGGAATGACGCCGAGCGGGTTGAGATCGGCCAAAGTAGCGATGACGATGCCGGCATAGCCGTAGCCGGAAGAGAGATCCGAGGTCACCTGATAGCGCACACCGCCGACTTCGCCGGCGCCGGCGAGGCCCGCCAGCGCGCCGGAAACCAGCGCCGCCGTCACCAGCACGCGATTGACCGAGAAACCGGCATAGGAGGCCGCACGCGGATTGGCGCCGACCGCCTTGATCGAGAAGCCGGTCGTGGTGCGGTCCATTAGCCACCAGATAAAGATGGCGGCGATGAGCGAGATCGGCACGCCGAGATGCAATGTGTCGCCGGCCAGGATCGGGAATTGCGCCACCGTCTCGATCACCGGCGAATTGGGATAGCCGGTCTTGGGATCCTTCCAGGGCCCCTCGAGCAGCGCCATC
>DATMUQ010000847.1:0-2496 GCA_035563795.1 Terriglobales bacterium
CGGCATCGGCAAGCCGATTGCCACGACACTGACACATCACCTCCTGCTGCAGCCCCCGGTGCCCTAAGGGACGATCTCGGGTAATGCCGTTAGATCAAGCGGCACTTGTTCGGCACCGGCGAATTGACGGCCTGCGAATCGAGAACTCGGATCATCGAGCAATGGGCATCGGTTGCGCAGTCGGCGGAAGCGGCCGCTGCAGCGATGCCGATATTGATAATATCGACGCCCACCACCGGCGTATGTTCTTCTGCCGGCTTGCCGACCGCGCCAAGACCGATATGTCCCTGAAAATCCACAATCCACTACTTGTCGGATGGATCGACAGGCGGTTGGAACCGGCCGGCTTTCCTCACTTTCGCCTCTCCAGCACTCAACCGAGGGTTAAGAGAGCCGGCTTTTATGACCGGAATCTAACCAGTTATTAACTAACTTCGTCAATCTTGGGGCCTGACCTTTTCACTGGGGAATGCCGACGGCTTGTCATGCTCGTAATCATTGGCGCTGTTATCGTTATCGGCTGTGTGGCGGGTGGATACCTGATCAATGGCGGCCATTTCGAGGTCCTGTTCCAGCCCGCCGAATTCCTGATCATTCTCGGTGCCGCGGTCGGCGCCTTCGTGATCGGCAATTCCAAGGCCAATATCAAGCAAACCCTGGCGGGCCTGAAGCGGGCGTTGAAAGGGCCGACGTATAAGAAGGGCGACTATGTCGAACTGCTGAGCGTGCTTTATCAGCTGTTCCGGCTGGCCAAGACCAAAGGCATGCTGGCCTTGGAGCAGCATGTGGAGAAGCCAGACGAAAGCACCCTGTTCGGGCAGTTTCCCAAGTTCCAACACGATCATCACGCCGTCGAGTTTCTCTGCGACTATCTGCGTCTCATGACCCTGGGGACGGAAAACCCCAATGAGGTCGAAACCCTGATCGATGCCGAACTGGAAACCCATCATGCGGAATTGCACGGGGCGTCCCATGCCGTGCAGACCATGGCGGACGGTATGCCGGCTCTGGGTATTGTCGCCGCGGTGCTCGGCGTCATTCACACCATGGGCTCGATCACCGAGCCGCCGGCGGTGCTGGGTCACCTGATCGGCGCGGCGCTGGTCGGTACCTTCTTCGGCGTGCTGTGCTCCTATGGCTTCGTGGCGCCGCTGGCCACCGCCATTGGCCAGGTCGATGCCACCGACGGGAAATATTACCAGGCGATGAAAAACGGCCTGCTGGCGCATATGCAGGGTTATCCGCCGGCGGTGTCGGTGGAATTCGCCCGCAAGGTCATCAACTCGCCCGACCGCCCGACCTTCTACGAAGTTGAACAGGCTGTCAGCAGCCTGCCGCCCGTCTAACCACGGAGTGGAGCCAAATGGCCGACGAACGCCCGATTATCATCAAGCGGATCAAGAAGTCCGGCGGCGGCCATCATGGCGGCGCCTGGAAGGTCGCCTATGCCGACTTCGTGACCGCGATGATGGCGTTCTTCCTGCTGCTGTGGCTGCTCAATGCCGTCACCGTGGAACAGCGCAAAGGCATCGCCGACTACTTCCGCCCTACCCTCGCCATCCAGCCGCTCTCCGGCCAGAGCGTCATGCTGGACGGGCAGCCTGCGGTGCTGGATTCAACCAATGGCTCGACCGGCGCTGAATCGGAAGCCGACAGCCAAAGCCAGGGCCCGGCGGCGCAGGACAGCAAGTCGCCGAACACCTCGCCGGACGCGACCGGTGCAAATGCCAGCCAGAGCCCTGACAAGAGCAAGTCGGTCGATGAGCAGACGGCCCGCGATGTCGTCGCCAAGGCCGAGGAGAAGCAGTTCGACCAGGTCAAGCTGCAGATCCAGGAGGCGATCAAGCAGTCGCCCGAATTGCGCGACCTCAAGGACACTCTGATGATCGATCAGACGCCGGAGGGCCTGCGCATCCAGCTGATCGACCGCGACAAGGTCTCGATGTTTCCCTCCGGCAGTTCGGCGATGAACGACAAGAGCAAGGAATTGCTGCAGAAGGTCGCCCAGGCGATCCATGGCCTGCCAAACAAGCTGTCGATCTCCGGCCATACCGATTCCGCCCCTTATGCCGGCCAGGCCGGTTACAGCAACTGGGAACTCTCCAGCGACCGCGCCAATGCCTCGCGCCGGGTCCTGGTCGAAGCGGGTATCGATCCGACCCGGGTGCAGGCCGTCAACGGCAAGGCGGAAACAGATCCGCTCGACCCCAAGAATCCGATGTCGCCGGTCAACCGGCGCATCAGCATCATCCTGCTGCACAACCTGCCACCGGAAGGGTCGACCCAAGGGGCTGCCACGAGCGGCGGGCCGAGCCAGGCCCAGATCGATGCCGCCCAGAAGGCCGCGGCGGTCGGCGATCCGGCGACCCAGGCGGCGGTGCCGAAGATCGTTCCCCCGGCAACGCTGCAGGGCAACTAAAGCCGGCGCGCTTCGCCTGCCTACCTACCTTTGCTCACGCTCCTGCCCAGGCTGGCAATATCCCCTTGTCCGCAGGG
>DATMUQ010000848.1:0-3016 GCA_035563795.1 Terriglobales bacterium
CTTTCTCGAGCATCTGATGGGTTAAGCGCAGGGCGCCTGCCGATTTGCATGGCCTGTGATGGTTATCGCAGAGACCTGTCCTTGCGGCCTCGGCTGTATGTGACAAACTGGCCTGACGCGTATTCCTTCCAGGTTGACAGAGGGGTGAGCCCGGATGACGCAAATGCCGGAGAAGATCGGGCAGCTCTATGCCCATTGGCTGAGCCTTGCGGTCGCAGAGATTCCCGACCGCTCGGCCTTCGATCCCGAGGCCGTCAGGGATCTCCTGCCTTACCTGATGATCGTTGAACTCGAGGACGACCCGTTTCGGGTACTCTTTCGCCTGTCGGGCAGCAAGGTCGATGAGGTGACCGGGATGAGCATCACCGGGCGCTATCTCGATGAGCTCGCTGTCGACCAGGGGGCCGAGCAATTCGAGCAGTTGCACGCGCTTTATGCCGAATGCCAGCGCCAGGCTCGCCAATATATCGGCGCCATCGATTGGCCGAATCAACAGGGCGGCATGACCCGGGTCAGCCTGGGCATCTTCCCACTGAAGGTCGATGGCACGGTGCGCCAGTTGCTGGTGATCGAGGATTATGCGGAGATCGGCGAGAATAACGTCCCGCTGCAATGGTACACGCCGGACATCATCTGAGATGGCTCGACGCCAACGGGTCAAAGCACGATCTAAGTGATTGATTTTGTTTGCTGGTGAGCCGGGCGGGGTTCGAACCCGCGACCTACTGATTAAAAGTCAGTTGCTCTACCACTGAGCTACCGGCCCGCGCGACGGGTGGTTTGCTCTCACCTGCCACAAAGCCCGTCCGGGTGGTTCCGGTGGGCGCCTTGACTTCCCAAAATTGACGGCAAAAAGCAAGCCTAAACTGTTGCCGGCACGCGATGATCGCCCGGCTGCCGCTCCCGGTTGTCTCACGCAAGCGTGACCCGCATCAGTGGAAAAAACGCGCGACGTCTCGATCACAGGGGCGTTAATGAAGCAATCGGCCTTTGTCGTGCCGCAGCCTTGGACAATTTGCGAAAGCTCATGAAAACAGATCATTTAACCCTTGTGCCGCAACTGCCAGGCCGGCGACCGCGACGAAGCTGGCATCGCGGGTCCCCGCTACTGTCGGCTTTGGTGCTCGGCATGGCGATCCTGTGCCTGTGGCAAATGCCGGCCCAGGCGGCTGATGATGTGTCGGCCGGGCATGGTCGCATCACGGTCCTGGAGGAGAATGATTCGATCCTCTTCGACAGCGACCGCTATTACACCCAGGGCCTGCAACTGGATTATCTCGGCCCCAGCGTCGAGCCGGACAGCGCCTGGGCGCGCCCCTTCGATTTTCTCGCGGCAGATATCGGCTTCTGGCCCAGCGACGGCGCGCTTGACCGCCGCTACGATCTCTTCATCGGCCAGCAGATTTTCACGCCGGAGGAAATTCACACCTCGCGGCCGGATCCGGAGGACCGTCCCTATGCCGGTTGGACCTATGCCGGTGTCGGCCTGCTGCAGGATACCGATCACCGGCAACTCGACCATCTCGAACTCGATATCGGCATCGTCGGCCCCTCCTCCTATGCGCGCCAGGTGCAGAACGATTGGCACCAATTCATCGGCATTGCCAAGGCCGCCGGCTGGGACGCGCAGTTGAATGACGAGCCCGGCATCATGCTGTCCTATGAACGCCGGTGGCGCTTTCTGCAGGATCTCGGCGGCGGCTTGGCCGTGGATGCGATCCCTGAGCTCGGCGTGACGGCGGGCAATGTGATGACCTATGGCGAGGCTGGCGGGTTGCTGCGCTTCGGTCGCAATCTGGCGGTCGATTACGGACCGGCGCATATGCGGCCATCGCCATCCGGCACCAGCTACTTCAATGAAAAGGCGCTGGACGGACCGTTCGGCTTCTATTTCTATATCGGCGCCCAGGGACGTGCGGTTGCACGCAATATCTTCCTCGATGGCAACACGTTCGAGCACAGTGCGAGCGTCAACAAGAATATCCTGGTTGGCGATCTGGTAGGCGGTCTGTCACTTTTCTGGAAGAATGACATCAAGCTCGATACCAGCGTCATCTACCGCACCAACGAATTCCAGGGACAAGGGGAAGACGAGAAATATGCTGGCATAAACCTGTCTTTCGGCCTCTAGCCTGGCGATCAGACGGGTGATCGGTATGATCCTGCGATATCATCCAAACCGGAACCGGTCCCGTGAGCGACCGTTGCGCCGCTGGCCGTCGAACTGGCGGCAGCTTCTCCCGGAAGTTATCATGTACTGCCTTGAGAGATGTCTGTCCTACACACGAGGAGACGATGAAGGGTTTGATGATTCTTGGCCTGATCCTGATCCTGGGCGGCTTGGCCGGCCTGGTACTCGGCCACATTTCCTATACCACCCAGGAGAAGGTCATCGATCTTGGGCCATTGAAGGCCACGGCCGAACGCGAACACACGGTCAATATTCCCGATGTTGCAGCGGTCGCCGCATTGGCGGCCGGCGCTTTCCTGGTCTTCATCGCACGACGCCGCTGAGATGTCGCGGAACCGGGCAGCAGCACGGCAGGATGACCGGTACCGAAGGCGGTGCCGCGACAAGATCCTGCGTGCCTGCCTGATTGCCGCGATGCTGGCGAGTGCCGGCTGTGAGATGACCGATACGCCGTCGGATCAGGCGGCGGGCAAAATGCCGCCGGCGCAGCGGGATTCTCTGCAGATCGATCAGTATTATTTGCGGACTGTCGCCCTGCTGAAGCAGCCAGATCGGTTGGACCCGGATGACATCCATCAATTGACGATGCAGGTCGATGCCTTGCCGACGGCGACGGATACACGTGATCCCTGTCTGGCGCAAAAGCGCCGGCAGCTGCTGCCGATCCTGATGTCGCTGGCGGTGATCGACGGGATTTCCGATGTCGAAGAGCAGCAGGCGCTGCGGGCGGAGGCATTGCACCGCCTGGTGCGGCTCGGCTCACCCCACGAGCCTAGTATGGATGGGGATCTCTGTTTCGGCCGTGGTTTCCCGCCGGTAATGCTG
>DATMUQ010000849.1:0-3841 GCA_035563795.1 Terriglobales bacterium
CGAGCAGGTACTCTCCTCCTGCAAGTTCGAAGAGAGCAAGCCGCAATTCACCCAGGAAAATGTCGACGACGCGCTCAGCAATCTCTTCGTCAAGACCGCGAGCAAGATGTTCGGCGTGAAGCGGTGAAGCACAAGCTGTGAAGTCCGGGCGATGAAGTCCAGGCGGTGAAGCTAGCGGGCCGTGGCGCGACTGGCGATCCACGGCCCAGACTGCCGATATAACCTGGCCTGCCGCGGATCCAGCAGCAAAGCCGCTTGCCCGGCGGCCTTGAATCGGTCTCTATTGTCGGCTTCCGCTTACCGCCCGGACTGGCGCTCAGCATCGTCGGCCTGGTCGGCCTGCTCTCTCCCGCGATCATGGGAACCGATCGATCATGACCAAAGCCATTCTCACCGGACATAGTCGCGGCCTCGGCGCCGCCATCGCCAGCGATCTCCTGCAACGCGGCATTCCAACCCTCGCCTTGTCGCGCCGCGCCAATCCCGAACTCGGTCAGGTTCAATCCAAGCTGCTGACCCAGGTGGAAATCGATCTCGGCGATGACGAGGCCCTGGCCGCTTGGCTGGGTACCGCCGCCTTGCCACAGTTCATCGCCGGCACCGAGACGATCCTCCTCATCAACAATGCCGGCACGGTACAGCCGGTTGGTCCCAGCGAGACCCAGGCACCGGCCGCCATTGCTCAGGCTGTCAGCTTGAATGTCGCCGCCCCGCTGATGCTGTTCGCCGCCCTTGCCGCCGCGCGCGGCCAAGCGGAATTGCGCGCCGCCCATATCTCCAGTGGCGCCGGGCGCAAGGCCTATGCCGGCTGGAACATCTATTGCGCCACCAAGGCGGCGCTGGATCACCATGCCCGCGCCGTCATCGAGGATAAGGGCCACGGGATCCGCATCTGCAGCCTCGCTCCCGGCGTCATCGACACCGATATGCAGGCGGAGATCCGCAGCAGTGCCGAAGCCAAGTTCCCATTGCTGGCGGATTTCGTCGCCATGAAGCGCGACGGCGCGCTGGCAAAGCCGCAGGATGCCGCCGGCAAGATCGTGCGCTATCTCCTCAGCGATCAGTTCGGCAGCGAGCCGGTCGCCGATATCCGGCAGGTCAAGCTCTAGACCGATGCAGCGCGCACGGATCCCGCTTCAGCGCTTTTCCGGTGCAATATCCTTGATCCGCGCCACGAAGGCCGCAATGTCATCCGCGCTGTAATGCAGTTGGCGTCGCCGCGTACCAGCCGGGTCATGCATGAGGCAGGTTTCCGGCCGCCATTCTCTGCTCGGCCGGATCGGCCGCGCGACGAAACCGCCACCGCAATTCGGGCAGACATTGTGGAGCTTCGTCTCCATGCAATCGGCGCAGAAGGTGCACTCATAGCTGCAGATCCGCGCCTCCGGCGATTGCGGCGGCAGATCCTTGTCGCAGTATTCGCAATTGGGGCGCAGTTCCAGGGCCATTGTTGATCTCCGCAGCGCTCGATGAAAGCATTAGCGTCCAACACCACGCTCAGGAGCGCAATGACAGGCAGCCGGCAAAAGCGGACATAGATGACAAAAGAGACGGCTGCAGGAAGGCGCGTGGCCTAGCGGCTGTGGCCACCGGCCAGAGATTCACGCTCCAGAGGCGGTTCACTCTCCGGCCCCGGCGGCAGCCTGCGGACCTGGTTCTGCATGGCGATATTGGCACTGCCGTAATCTTCCAGCGCGATGCATTGGCGGACGGTGCCGTGCACGGTGAAGGGGAAGATCGCGAAATCGACTTCGACCATCTGCCCGCGCTCGTCGGGCCATTGGAAGCGGCCGAAAGCCGGCTGGCCGGTTTGCCGGCAGTTGCGATAATTCACCGCCATCATGTCGATCGCCGGCTGCGTGAGGGCGCCACCGAATTCGTCGAGATAACGGTCGGTGACGTCGACGCAGGCGATATCCTCGTATTTGGTGCCGGAATAGCGGAACCGCACGCGGAAGGGGTTATCCTCGAGCTCGACGAAAATGAGATAAGGGACGAGATCGATCACATCGGTCGGATCGAACAAGGCCGAATCCGGCGCCGCACCAGCAGCCAAGCTTTGCCAATAGGTGAGAAAGCGATCGAAACTACGCGGCAATGGCCCCAATCCGGCACCCATCCGTGAGTATGCAGCCCCTTTAGGCTGGGTTCGGCAGTCTTCAGCGTTGAAGTCCTGCCGCCTTTTCGGACTTCCATCCTAACAGGATTCCGGTCACTGCCAATCCCCGAAGTTACACCAGCGCACACCCTGGCACCAAATAATGCCGCAATTCTACAGAGATAGCGCTATCAGGCAAAGGGCTGTCACCACCCTAGGCTGTTGCATCCCGGCCGCAACGCAGCAATCGAGCCGCTTTCTGCACTGAAAGCTGGCCGAAAGCTTGGGCCAAGGAGAGTGACGGAACGATCATGCTCCCGTCGGGCGCCCCCAAGGTCCGTTCCCCTGAACCCCAGGCCCCTCCAGAGCCTTGGATTCGCCGGAACAGTGACCCCGCGACGGCGTGGAGCATGATCGATAACGAGAAGAAATCACCCCGGCTGACCGCAAGGGTCCAGCCTATGCATAGTGCGGAGGAGCAAAATGACTGTGCAAGCCATCACCTATTCACGCGCCCGTTCGGTCAAGCGCGCCACTCTCTTCAGCGCGGCGCTGGTCGCCGGCCTGATGAGCGCGCTCGCGGGCAGCCGCGATGCCGCTGCGGCGGACAAGATCACCATCATCGTCGGCGGCCTGGAAAAGCAGATCTATCTGCCGGCCATGCTGACCGAGAAGCTGGGCTACTTCAAGGAACAGGGCCTCGATGTCGAGCTGATCAACAGCAAGGCCGGTGTCGAAGCGGAAAACGAATTGCTGGCGGGCGCCGTGCAGGGCGTGGTCGGTTTCTATGACCACACCGTCGACCTGCAGGCCAAGGGCAAGTTCATCGAGAGCATCGTCCAGTTCAGCCAGGCACCGGGCGAAGTCGAGATGGTCTCGACCAAATATGCCGACAAGATCAAGTCGCCGGCCGACTTCAAGGGCCAGACCCTGGGCGTCACCGGCCTCGGCTCCTCGACCGCCTTCCTGACCCAGTACCTCGCCTCGCGCGGCGGCCTCGGCAATGGCGACTACACTCTGCTGCCGGTTGGCGCGGGCAACACCTTCATCGCCGCCATGAAGCAGGACCAGATCGCTGCCGGCATGACCACCGAGCCCACCATCGGCACGCTACTGAAGCAGGGTACGGCGCAGGTCCTGATCGACATGCGTACCCCGGACAAGACCAAGGAAGCCCTTGGCGGCCCGTATCCGGCGGCCTCCTTCTATGTGCAGAGCGACTGGCTCGCCAGCCACAAGGATGAAGCGCAGAAGCTGGCCAATGCCTTCGTCAAGACGATGCATTACATCGCCAGCCACAGCGCCGAAGACATCGCCGCGCAGATGCCGAAGGACTATTATGCCGGCGACAAGGAGGTCTATGTGAAGGGCCTCGCCGAAGGCAAGCCGCAGTTCACCCCGGACGGCCGCATGCCGGACCAGGGCCCGGAGACGGTGCTCAAGGTTCTCTCGGCCTTCAGCAAGAACGTGCAAGGCAAGCAGATCGACCTCTCCAAGACCTATACGACGGAATATGTCGACGCCGCCGCGAAGGTCGTGGGCTCGGCGCAGTAACGCTGCTGAACATATCCCCTCCCCCTGCTTTCTTCTCCCTCTCTCCTCGCGGGAGAGGGTCGGGGTGAGGGGGCATGCAGCGCATATTGCATCAGAGCTTAACGCTCGACTGCAAACTCGAATCACAGAACACCAACACCGACACAGCCTGGCTCTTGCCAAGGCCCCCTCACCCTAACCCTCTCCCGC
>DATMUQ010000850.1:0-6306 GCA_035563795.1 Terriglobales bacterium
CCTCATCCAGAGAAACCGGCCGTATTCCACCACGCCGAACATCAGCGAAATCAGTACCGGCGAAATAAAAGCGAACTCGATCGCCGCCGATCCACGTTCACATCCCGATAGTTTTTTCCGCCGTGCAAACACGTCAAGCTCAGTTGTTGCTGTTGCGAATAGAAGCGGTTTCGCTGAACGTTATCGGGCTGGTGAAACCGGGGAACTTCAGCAGATAGCTATAGGTCTGCGTCGCCGAGATGATCGCGACCTGATAATCGTCCCCGCCGCCGCAACTGGCCGAGGTGCAATTGGTGGCGATCACCGTCCCATCCTTGCAATAGCAGGAATTCGTCGCCGTAACGTTGATGGTTCCGGCGCCGGATTCCAAACTCGAGGCATTCTGCACAGCGGTCTGCATGCCAGTGAGGTTGGTCGGGTAGATCAGGCCGTATTGCAGACCGGCACGGACCGCATTGAACAGCTCCGTCCGCGCCATCATGGCGGCACCATAGTTGATGGTGCAGATCAGCAGGGCAACGAAGACGGGCCCCAGCAAAGCAAACTCCGCCGCGACACTGCCGCGCCGGCTGGAAAGGAAACGATTGGCAATCGCGCGCAGCTTCACGATCCTCACTCCACCAGATAAGGGAACATGTCGGTGCTCGTGAAATTATAGGGCGAGCCCGTGCAGTCGACTTTGGCGTCGGTATTCCCGGTAAAGGTAATTGAATCGGCAACGATATAAGTACAGGCCGGTGCCGTGCTGGAGTTGCCATTGTATTTCACGGAAAGCTTCGGAAAGTATATTCCGCCATTGAGCGACATCGTCGACGCATCACCGTTAAGGCTGGCTGACTTTGCGCTAGCGCCATAGAACAGCATGCCCGCATTCGAACCGGTCGTCGGAGCGGAGAGCGAGATCGTTCCTTTATTGGCCGTACCGTTGATCGATAAGGTGGCGCCGCTCTTGAGGACAAAGGTCACGTTCGAGCCCGTGACAGTGCCGCCGGTATAGCTGAAACTGCCGGTGATCACATAGACGCCTGACGCGAAGCTCGCCGTGCCGCCCTGGATGCTGATATTGCCATACGTCCCCTGGGTAAGCGATGCACTGCCATTGGTCTTCACGCTGACATCCGCTTGGGTACCGCCCGTCGTCGTCGGCGTCGCCATCGAGCGGAACGGATCGCCGATGCGGGAGCCATTCTGGACAAAACTCGATGTCGAGAGATTGGTATTGTTGCAGGAGCTGCAGCCGCCAGCCAGATGCACATAATCGGAGACGATCTTGGCCTTGGAGCCATTGAAATCGAGTGAGTCAGTGCTGCTGGAAGAATTGGCGGCGATGCCACAACCTTTGACGGTCAATGTTGAACTACCGCCATTGGTCTCGCCGACATTGGCCGGCTCCAGCGAGCACAGGCAGCATGGGCCGATAGAACTCAGCAAGGCCACCGAGCGAACGGCAATGTTCTCCGAGCTTTTCGTGATGCCATGAACAACCCGCATCATCAGGACATTCTGCGGCTGCGAAAGAATGACTTCCGTTGCCTTGGAGTTCGCTGAGTAGCTGCCTGACGACGGCGGATAGTTCACGGTGACGGTGGCGACCTTGCCATTCACCGTCACGGTCAGGGCGCTGGTATCGCCCGTGCCACCGAGGTTGCGCGCGATATCCGTTACGGCCGCAGCCTTGATCTGGGCATCGGTGCCGCTCATATAGCGGATCTCGCCGGCGGCCATGGCGCCGGCATCGGCCGCCGATTGCAGCAAGCGCTTCTGGCTATGCCAAAGGCCGATCTCCACGGCCAAGCCGGCAAACCCGACCAGGATCGGCATGGCGATCGCCGCCAGCATGGCTGCCGCACCGCTGCGATCGCGCAGCAGCCGCATGAAGCCCCGGCGATGAACCTTGGCGGATTTCGGAACCTGGTTTGCTTTCGCGCGTTTCACTACCAAGATCGTGCCCCTCCTGAAGACCCGAACAGGAACTTGAACCCAGATTCCTGTGTCCTTTGAGCACGCCGCCCGCGGAAATGCTGATGGGACGCTACTTAAACGATCCTCAGCATTGTTTATTCCACGCTGTCTAAGCCGAATCCCACACCATGATGGATGGATTACACGCTCCGCTGATTCAATAGCGCAACGGCCTGTCCAGTATCTTGCGCTGGATCAGTTTACATCGCGTTACGTTTTGTTTGAATGACCGATCGAAATAGTGCCGCAGGTCGAAGCGCACTATGGAAATGCGTGCCCACCGCGGGCGGAAGACCAGATCGCTGGTCTTCCGCTTAATGCTGTCATTGCTATGGGACGCCTGTCATATCAGACGTCGGGGCACATCAGACGTAATCTGCCGCCTTGGTGTCGTCGAGGTGGCGGTCCGGCACGGTCTTCTCCAGGACCAGGGTCAGCACCACCGAAATGGCGATATTCAGCACGACGCTCGCCAAGGCAATGTAGCACGGAAAGGTGTAGCCGAAGATGTGCAGCGGGAAGACGGCGCCCTTGAAACCTAGGCTCGCTTCCATCCAGGTACCGGCAACGATGCTGATGGCCCAGCCGATCAGCAGGGCCCAGGAATTCAGCCAGCGCGTGTAAAGGCCGAGCATGATCGCCGGCAGGGTCTGGATGATCCAGATCCCGCCCAGCAGCTGCATCTGGATGGCGTATTGCTGCGGCAGATAGACCACGAAGAACAGCGCCCCCACCTTCACCAGCAGGGACATCATCTTCGCCTGGCTGGATTCCTGGATATGGCTGCAGGTCGGATTGATGAATTCGCGGTAGATGTTGCGGGTATAGAGATTGGCGCAGGCGATCGACATGATCGCCGCCGGCACCAGTGCGCCAATGGCAATGGCGGCGAAAGCGACACCGACGAACCAGGACGGGAACATGGCGAGGAACAGGGCCGGCACGGCGAAATTGGCGCCGTATTGCTTGAAGCCATCGGCGAAGTCCGGCATCTGCCCGACCCCGGCGGCGACCGCCATGAAGCCCAGCAGTGCCAGCAGGCCCAGTACCAGCGAATAGGCCGGCAGGATTGAGGCATTGCGGCGGATGACGCGACCATCGCTGGAGGAGAGGATCGCGGTCATGGAATGCGGATAGAGGAAGAGTGCAAGTGCCGAGCCCAGCGCCAGGGTGGCATAACCGCTGAAGGGGATGGTCGATCCATCGGCCGGAACCGGCAGGATCGTCTTGGCGGCATCGATCTTGGCAAAAATCGCGCTGAAGCCGCCGAGCTTGGCGGGAACCACGATGATGGCGGCGATGACGGCGATATAGATCAGCACGTCCTTGACGACGGCGATCATCGCCGGCGCGCGCAGGCCGCTGGTATAGGTGAAGGCCGCCAGGATGATGAAGGCGATGATCAGCGGCAGGTCGCCGATCAGGCCTTCGGCGTGGAAGCCGAGGGCGCCGATCACCACCTCCATGCCGACCAGCTGCAAGGCGATATAGGGCATGGTGGCGATGACGCCGGTCAGCGCGATGGCCAGAGCCAGCCAGCGATTGCCATAGCGGCCGCGCACGAAATCAGCCGGCGTCACATAGCCCTTGCGATGCGCCACGGTCCACAAGCGCGGGAAGACGACAAAGAGGATCGGATAGATCAGGATCGTATAAGGGACGGCGAAGAAGCCGACAGCACCGGCGCCATAGACGAGGGCTGGCACGGCGACGAAGGTATAGGCCGTATAGAGATCACCGCCCAACAGGAACCAGGTGACGATGGTGCCGAAACGCCGTCCGCCAAGCCCCCATTCATGCAGGTGATTGAGATCCCCCTGGCGCCAGCGGGCGGCGGCGAAACCGAGATAGGTCACCAGCACGAAAAGCAGGACGAAGACGATCGTGGCGGTCCAATTCAACATAAGCGGGTTCCCCTGGTAACTCTGCTAGCCTGGTATCGCGGTTGGTCTGGTCGCTGCCAATCTGGTTCCTGCTGGGCTCACAACCCAGCGGCTTTGTGGCTCTTATTCTTCTTTCAGGTAGATGAAGAAAATCAGCGCTGAGCTGATCAGGACCCAGAGCAACTGGTACCAGTAGAAGAACGGAATGCCGCCCAGGCTCGGCTCGACGCTGTTGTAGAACGGCACCCAGAGAACGGCGATAAAGGGGATGAGCAGCAGCCAGCGCAGCCATTTCCTGCCGCCCGGCGCTTCACCGCCTGACGCCTGCTTGGTGGCATTGTCGGACATGCATTCCCTCCCCGCCAAAGATCGATGCTCTTCAGGCATCTCAAGACGCTTCACCGGGATGCGGCGCTCGAACGAGCATGGCCGGCAGACTCGCTACCCAACCGGCCGTCGGCCGGACCCCTCAATTCTGAGATGCCGCCTTATAAGGATTCTGTCAATTAGTTTGCTAGCGCGATCATGCATGGCACATCGCGGCTCGCTGGCGCCATCAGCGCAGTTCTAATATTTGGGCCGGAACACCAGGTCCCGGCCCAAAACACCGTACAGAAAAAATCTGAGACAGCCGTTATTCGGCCACCCAGCCGCCGTCGATCTGCTGCATCGAGCCGTTGATCGACTTGCCGGCATCCGAAGCCAGATAGACCGCCAGCGAAGCGACATCTTCGACCGTCACGAATTCCTTGGTCGGCTGCGCCGCCAGCAGGACGTTCTTCTTCACGTCTTCTTCGCTGATGCCGCGCGCCTTGGCGGTGTCGGCGATCTGCTTCTCCACCAGCGGCGTCCAGACATAACCCGGGCAAATGGCGTTGACGGTGATGCCGAAAGTGGCCAGTTCCAGGGCCGCCGTCTTGGTCAGGCCGGCGATGCCATGCTTGGCCGCGACATAGGCGGATTTGAAGGGCGAGGCCACCAGCGCATGGGCCGAGGCGGTGTTGATGATGCGGCCCCATTTGCGCTGCTTCATGCCGGGGATCGCGGCGCGGATGGCATGGAAGGTGGCCGACAGGTTGATGGCGATGATGGCATCCCACTTCTCGATCGGGAATTCCTCGATCGGCGAGACGTACTGGATGCCGGCATTGTTCACCAGGATGTCGACCGAGCCATAGGTCTTCTCCGCCTTCGCGATCATCGCCGCAATCTCGGCGCCCTTGGTCATGTCAGCGCCGTCATAGCTGGCCTTGACGCCGAATTCGCTTTCGATCGCCGCCCGCTCCTTCTCGATCGCCGCAGCATCGCCGAAGCCGTTGATCACCACATTCGCGCCTTGTGCCGCAAGTGCCCGCGCAATGGCGAGGCCGATGCCGCTGGTGGAACCGGTAATGACGGCCGTCTTTCCTTTGAACATGATTATCTCCCTTGTCTGGGTGTGCTGTGGGCGGGATATCGAGAATGGCTCAGGCTTTCCCGAGTATCAGACCGAGGAACCATCCACCGCAATTTATTGCATTGCAATATGCTTTGGTCGATGAACTTTTTTTGATCTTCCGCCGTCTTAACCGGATGCATCAGCTGACTTATCCGCGCTTGACGTCTCCTCTATTAATTTCTCTCCGACCAGTTTCTCCAGGGTCATTTCGTAAGGTTGGAAACCGGCCGACCGATAGGCACCGAGAGCCGCCCGGTTATTGGCCAAGGTGGATATCCGCAGGCGCCGGATCGCGCGGCCGGAAAAGTGCTGCTCCATCGCTGCCAGCAGCTGGCCTGACAGGCCGAGCCCGCGCCAGCGCGGCAGCAGACAGATATCCGAGATATAGCCGAAGGTGGTTGAATCATCGGTTTCGGCCGGGTTTTCCGCCTTTTCCACCCAGCCGGCGATGAAGCCGACGAAGCTATCCTGTTGCCGGGCAACAAGGCAAAGGCCGTCGGCAGCCGCCACCTGCCCCAGCATCCAGGCAAGATAAGGCTCGGCTGTCGCCGCCGGATCCAGCCGGCTGTCATGCAGGGCAGATTCATGAGCCTGCAAGGCAATCAGTCCCAGTTTCAGGTTTTCATGATCGGCGGCCTCGGCGGGCCGGAGCGATAATTCATGCATGCAGCTGTACCCTTCGTTACAAGCGGTTGACAGAAACCGATCCGGCATGGAGAGTTGGCTCAAACTTGAACGTAGATTCAAGACAAGACAGTAATAGATCTATGGGAGATCGCCATGAGCAGCAGCCAGACCAATGACCGCGCCTTCACCGCTTCCGCGCTCAAAGGCACAGTGATGGAGTCGACCTATGCCGGTGCCCTCAGCTTTCTGCGCCGGAAATATACCAGGGATCTGGCTGGCGTTGATGTCGCCGTTTGCGGCTTCCCGCTGGATACCGCGACCACCAATCGTCCCGGCACCCGCTTCGGCCCGCGCGCCATACGCGCCGCTTCCAGCCATATGGCCTGGACCCGCCCC
>DATMUQ010000851.1:0-2918 GCA_035563795.1 Terriglobales bacterium
CGCGACAGTTTCGCCGCCTTGATGGCGCTGCCGGCGGCCGATGCCCGGGTCCTGATGATCGGCATCGAGCTTGCCCGGCAGATCGAGACGGCGACCGATCATCTCAGCCATGGCGCGCTCTCCTTGCGCGACCGCGTCCTCGAGGAGTTGTCAGCATGAGTGAAGCCTCTTTCTGTTTCATCGACGGCAGTGCCGCCACGCCACTGGTCGGCGCCGAAGCCATCGGCTCAAAAGCGGCGCAGCTGGCGGTGATGAGCCGCCTTGGCTTGCCGGTACCACCAGCCTTCGTCATGCCGACCCGCTTCTGCGCGCCGATCAATAGCGGCGACGACAATGCGCTGGAATCGCTGCAGGACGGATTGCGGCAAGGCATCGCGCAGCTGGAAGCGGCGACCGGTCGGCATTTTGGCGATCGGCGCAAGCCGCTGCTGGTTTCCGTTCGGTCGGGGGCGGCGAAGTCGATGCCCGGCATGCTGGAGACCATCCTCAATGTCGGCCTCAATCCCGACAGCCTGCGCGGCCTCATCCGCTTGACCGGCAATCCCCGGCTGGCTTGGGACAGCTATCGTCGCTTCATCCAGGGCTATGCAGAAGTTGTCCTTGAACTGTCACCCACACTCTTCGAGGCAGCGCTGGCCGAGATGCTGAAATCCGAACAGGTCGCGAGCGAGGCCGAGCTTGATGCCGAGGCGCTGGAACGCCTGACCCAGGCCTATCGCGAAATCGCCCAGCATGTGTCGAAGACGCGTCTGCCCGACGACCCGATGGAACAGTTGCTGGCGGCGGCGATCGCGGTCTTTCGCTCCTGGGAGAGCCCACGGGCGCAGGAATATCGCCGGCTCAATGCGCTGGAGGGGCTGAGCGGCACGGCGGTCACTGTCCAGGCCATGGTCTTCGGCAATGCCGGCAGCAGGTCCGGCGCCGGCGTCGCCTTCTCGCGCAACCCGGCAACCGGGGCGCCCGGTCTCTATGTCGATTTCGTGCTCGATGCCCAGGGCGAGGATGTCGTCTCCGGTCGGCGCAGCCCGGGCGATGCCGCTCTCTTAACAGCCCGGCTGCCGCGGATCGTCGGTGATCTGGCGGCCGGCGCGAAGCGGCTGGAGCGGGAATGCGGCGATCTCCAGGATATCGAATTCACGGTGGAGGAGGGGCGGCTCTATTTCCTGCAGACCCGCTCCGCCAAGCGGACGCCGCGCGCTGCCCTGCAATGCGCCATCGACCTGGTGCATGAAGGCATCATCGACGCCGCAACAGGCCTGGCACGGATCGGCGATATCGATCTCGGCAAGGCCGGGACGGCTCGCTTCCTCGACCGCGGCCCAGCCGTCGCCAGCGCGGTTTCCGCCTCGCCCGGCATGGCCAGCGGCCGCGTCGTCTTCGACAGCCGCCGGGCCAAGGAGCTGGCGGCGGAGGGCAGCCCCGTCATCCTCATCCGGCGCGACATCTCGACCGAGGATATTGCCGGCCTCGCCGTTGCCGAGGGCATTCTGACGGCGATCGGCGCCCGCACCGCCCATGCCGCGGTCGTCGCCCGGCAATTGGGCAAGGTCTGTCTGGTCGCCTGCGCGGCACTCGACGTGACCGATGGAGCGCGTCAATGCCATCTTGCCGGCCAGGAGCTGCGCGAAGGCGACTGGCTGTCACTCGATGGCGAGACCGGCGAGATCAGCCTGGGGCAAAGCCGCATCGCCAGCGATCCGCCGGAAGCGGCATTGGCCGAGATCGCCCGCTGGCGGCGGATGGCTGGGGAGCCCGGATCGGCAGCGCCGCCGAACAGTCACTCACAGGCTGAGCCAGCCGCCGCGCTCTGACGACAGAATGGCGGCGTCCATGATGGCGCCGATCTGCGCCGCCTCGGTGAGGTCCGGCCCGGCCGAGCGACCGGTCATCACCGCCGCCATCAGCTCCTTGACCTCGATCACCTTGAGATCGTTGAAGCCGAGGCCATGGCCGGGGGCGGGAATGAAATTGCCATAAGGCGGATGCTCGGGATTGGCGAGGATGGTGCGGAAGCCGGCTGTGCGCAAGCCCGGCCGGCGGTCGAAGACCTGCAGCTCGTTGATGCGCTCACCATCGAAGCGGATGGCGCCTTCGCTCCCCGTGATCTCGAAGCCGATATTCATCTTGCTGCCGGTGGCGATGCGGCTCGCCTCCAGATAGCCGCTGGCGCCGCCGGCGAAACGCACCAGCATCTGGGTGATGTCGTCATTGCCGACCTGTCGCTTCTCGCGGCCACCCGGCTGGGTCGGCCGTTCCTTGATCACGGTATGGCGGCTGGCATTGACGGCAGTGATCTCGCCGCAGAGCGCCCGGGCGAGGCTGATGATATGGGCGCCGAGATCGCCCAGCGCCCCAGCCTTGCCACCGATCGCCGGATCGCAGCGCCAGGTGAAGGGGCTCTCGGGGTCGCAGAGATAGTCCTCGTTATGCTGGCCGCGGAAATGGGTGACGGTGCCGATGGCGCCCTCATCGATCAGGCGGCGGGCGAGGCCAAGGACGGGATGGCACAGATAGGTGAAGCCGACCAGCGAGTGGCGGCCGGCATTCACGGCGGCCTCGGCGATCTCCTTGGCCTCGCTACCGCCGAGGCCGACCGGCTTCTCGCAATAGACATGCTTGCCGGCGGCAATGGCGGCCAGCGCGATCGGCTTGTGCAAATTGGAGGGCACGCAGATATCGACGACATCGATCGCTGGATCACGGACCAGTTGCTGCCAGTCGCCGGTCGCCCGGGCAAAGCCGAAACGTTGCGCCGCCGCTTCGGCAAGGGCCTGGTTCTGATCGCAGACCAGTGTCATCTCGGGATAAGCCGGGGCTTCGGGAAACACCATCGGCAGGACGCGATAGGCATAAGCATGGCATCGGGCAATGAAGCCGGCGCCGATCAGGCCGATCCGAAGTTTCGCTGGCGTCATTTC
>DATMUQ010000852.1:0-3994 GCA_035563795.1 Terriglobales bacterium
CGACGAGCCGCAATTGCGCCGCGCTTTGCGCCAGATCGCCAATGCGCCCAATAGCCAGCTGCTGGAATATGGCCAGCCGCTGGGTTTCGCCCCCTTGCGCGAACAACTGACCCGCCGGCTCGCCGCCATCGAGATCGAGGCACCGCCGCAACAGATCCTGCTGACCGATAGCGGCAGCCAGTCGATCGACCTCATGCATCGTTATCTGGTGCAGCCGGGCGATACGGTGCTGGTGGACGATCCCGGCTATTTCAACTTCATCGGCAATCTGCGCAGCCACCGCATCCAGGCGATCGGCGTGCCACGCCTGCCTGACGGCCCCGATCTCGACCGGTTGGCGGCGCTCGCGGCCCAGCACCGGCCGAAGCTCTATCTCACCAATGCCGCCTTGCATAACCCGACCGGCGGGCAGCTGGCCCCGGCCGTCGCCCACCGCCTGCTGCAGCTGGCCGAGACCCATGATTTCCTCATCGCTGAGGATGACATCTTCCTCGATTTCCAGGAGCGGCCGGGGCTCCGCCTGGCCGCCCTCGACCAGCTGCGCCGGGTGATCTATCTCGGCAGCTTCACCAAGACCCTGTCGGCCGCCTGCCGTTGCGGCTTCATTGCTGCCAACCGGGACCGGATCGCCGGGCTCAGCGATCTCAAACTGGCGAGCAGCTTCGGCAATAACGAGCTCTCGGCGCAATTGGTGCACCGCTTGCTGGTCGATGGCAGCTATCGGAAGCAGGTTGAGACCATCCGGCTGCGGCTACGCCAGGCCATGGCCCAGGCGCAGCGGCGGCTGGAAGGCTGCGGCCTCACCCCCTGGCTGCAACCGAGCGAAGGCATGTTCCTGTGGATGCGGCTGCCGGACGGCGTCGATTCCGCCGATATCGCCCGGGCAGCGCTGGCCGAAGGCGTCATGCTGGCACCGGGCGATGCCTTCAGCACCAGCCGGAGTTGCAAGAACTTCCTGCGATTCAACGTGGCGCAGAGCCAGCCGCAGCGGGTGACGGAAGTGCTGCGGTCTCTGCTCGGCAAGGCGCCAGGGCGCCGCCTCGCCGGCTGACCCTATCCCGCCATCCGGGCCAGTCTTTCCCCTGACAGGAGCCATGTCAGGAGATCGGATCACATGGTCATCGCCGCGGCTTTAATGGGGGCCGGCGGCAGGCTATATAAGATGCCATGAAACAGCCCCTGCATATCGAACCCGTCATCGAGGAACGCCCCGTCACCGTCTCCCAGCCGACGGGCGGCATTCCCTTCAAACTGGTCTCGGATTACCAGCCGGCCGGCGATCAGCCGCAGGCGATCGCCGAGCTCGTCGCCGGCGTCAATGAACAAGATCGCGACCAGGTCCTGCTCGGCGTCACCGGTTCCGGCAAGACCTTCACCATGGCGCATATCATCCAGCAGGTGCAGCGCCCGGCCCTGGTCATGGCGCCGAACAAGACCCTCGCCGCCCAGCTCTACGGTGAGATGAAGAGCTTCTTTCCGGAAAACGCGGTCGAGTATTTCGTCTCTTACTACGATTACTACCAGCCGGAAGCCTATGTGCCCCGCACCGATACCTATATCGAAAAGGAATCGTCGCTGAACGAGCAGATCGACCGCATGCGCCATGCAGCGACCCGGTCTTTGTTCGAGCGCCGTGACGTCATCATCGTCGCCTCGGTCTCCTGCATCTACGGTATCGGTTCGCCGGAAACCTATTCGACCATGACGGTGACGCTGAAGGTCGGCGACAGCCTCGATCGCAACGAGTTCCTGCGCCGCCTGGTCGAGCTGCAATACAAGCGCAACGAGGCCGCCTTCTATCGCGGCACCTTCCGCGTCAAGGGTGACAGCATCGAGCTGTTCCCGGCCCACTTCGAGGACCGCGCCTGGCGCCTGTCGCTGTTCGGCGACGAGATCGAGGCGATCTATGAATTCGATCCCCTGACCGGCGAGAAGGCCGCCGATCTCGCCGAGATCAAGATCTATGCCAACAGCCATTATGTGACGCCGAAGCCGACCCTGCATCAGGCGATCAAGCATATCCGCGAGGAGTTGAAGATCCGCCTCGCCGGCCTCAATGCCGAGAACAAGCTGCTGGAAGCCCAGCGCCTGGAGCAGCGGGTCAATTTCGACATGGAGATGCTGGAAGCGACGGGCAGTTGCGCCGGCATCGAAAACTATTCCCGCTATCTGACCGGGCGCAATCCCGGCGAGCCGCCACCGACTTTGTTCGAATACCTGCCGCAGGATGCTCTCCTCTTCACCGATGAGAGCCATGTCACCGTGCCGCAGATCGGCGGCATGTTCAAAGGCGACTACGCGCGCAAGTCGACACTCTCGGAATATGGCTTCCGCCTGCCCTCCTGCTGCGACAACCGCCCGCTAAAATTCGAGGAATGGGAGCGCATGCGGCCACAGACGGTGCATGTCTCGGCAACGCCCGGCCCCTGGGAGATGAACCAGACCGGCGGCGTCTTCGCCGAACAGGTGATCCGCCCGACCGGCCTCATCGATCCCGTCTGCATCATCCGCCCGACCGAATTCCAGGTCGATGACGTGATCGCCGAATGCAAGGAAGCGGCATCCAAGGGCGAGCGCGTCCTCATCACCACCCTCACCAAGCGCATGGCCGAGGATCTCACCGAATACATGCATGAAGCCGGTGTCCGGGTGCGCTACATCCATTCCGACGTCGAGACCCTGGAGCGCATCGAGATCATCCGCGATCTCCGCCTCGGCGCCTTCGACGTGTTGATCGGCATCAACCTGCTGCGCGAAGGCCTGGATATTCCGGAATGCGCTTTGGTCGCCATTCTCGACGCCGACAAGGAAGGCTTCCTGCGCTCGAAAACCTCGCTGGTGCAGACCATCGGCCGCGCCGCCCGCAATGTCGACGGCCGGGTCCTGCTCTATGCCGACAACATGACCGACAGCCTGCAATATGCGATCGACGAGACCAATCGCCGGCGTGAGAAGCAGCAGGCCTATAACGAGGCCCATGGCATCACGCCGGAATCGGTCAAGAAGCAGATCGGCGACATCCTGTCATCGGTCTATGAGAGCGATCATGTGACGGTCGATACCGGCCTCGCCGGCGAAGCGCATATGATCGGCCACAATCTCAAGGCGACGCTCGCCGATCTCGAGAAGAAGATGCGCACGGCCGCGGCGGAACTCGAATTCGAGGAAGCGGCGCGATTGCGCGACGAGATCAAGCGCCTGGAGGCGATCGATCTCGGCATTCCGGTGGAATACAACACCGGCAGCAATCTCTCGGCACCAGGTGCGCCCTATAACAACCGCGACAAGCCCGGCAAACCCTCGATGGGCATTACCGTGCGCGGCCGCTCGGTCGGTGGCCGGGCCGGCTCCAATGCCGGCAAGAAGGGGCCGAAGAAGCGGCATTGAGCATGGATGCGCGAATTTGCTCCACGAGTCTCAGCTCAGACGTAAATAGGTCTGACGCTTCGTCGCTTTTGCCCCTCACCCTAACCCTCTCCCCAAAGGGGCGAGGGAATGCCATCAAGTGCCGCCATTTCTCCCTCGCCCCGCTTGCGGGGAGAGGGCCGGGGTGAGGGGCCGTAGATAAAATCCGTGCCTAGCAAGGAAGCAGTAACACCATGTCGAAGGTGACGCGCGCGACGCAGGCGCTCGAAAAAGCCGGCGTCACATTCTCGGTTCACAGCTACGACTATGATCCCGATGCCGACAGCATCGGCCTGCAGGCCGCCGCAGCCTTGGGCGAAAATCCCGGCCGCGTCCTCAAGACCCTGATGGCGCTGGTCGATGGCAAGCCCGCTTGTGTCATCCTGCCCTCCGACCGCGAAGTGGCGATGAAGAAGCTGGCGGCGGCCTTCGGCGGCAAATCCGCCGAGATGATGAAGCCGGCCGAGGCCGAGCGCGTGACCGGCTACAAGGTCGGCGGCATCAGCCCCTTCGGCCAGATGAAAAAGATACGTACCGTCATCGAACAGACGGCACTCGCCAACGACTATGTCTATGTCAATGGCGGGCA
>DATMUQ010000853.1:0-3987 GCA_035563795.1 Terriglobales bacterium
GCTGCTCCGGCCGCAATTCACCCATCGCATGCAACAGGTCCTTGAGCACCAGAACGTGCTCCTGGTTGGCTGCAACGGCATCCAGATTATCCATGAGATCTTCGTCAATATCCGTCAGCCGCTCACGCTGACGACGACGCAAGCCGTTGATGAACTGATTGCGCATAATTGTATAGAGCCAGGCACGCAGATTGGTGCCCAACGTATAATGCTCGGCCTTGTCGAGGGCGCGCAGCACCGTATCCTGGACGAGGTCTTCACCAGCGGAACGGTCCCGCGTCAGCATCATGGCAAAAGCGCGCAGAGCAGGCAAAGTATCGATAAGTTGGTCATGGAATGTAGAGGCAGTCATGCGATTTTCCTTTCGGTCGATCCAGCCATGGCTGTGAAATGATCTTCGTCTCGGTAGCCAGGAGAGAATGCCGAAAGCGACCGCAGGTGCCCAACGACAAAGCCGGGACTTGCAGTGACAAAGACAGGACCTGAATGCCTATCTTGTGATTTTCCTGTGATCTTGGATGAGCGCGACGAGGTCGGCCTGGACAGGTTGCTCCAGCGCGAGCCGAATCAGGCGCAATTCACGATCCAACCATTGATCGAATGCCCCCGCATGAATGCCCGTTTTTTGTTCCCGCTTTTGCGGGAGAGCCGAGCGATCATAATCGTCTCTGCCCCGTTTCAGCATTTCTTGCCGTCCTTCCAAGCATCACCACACATTATCTTGTGTAAGATCGACGCTTCTGAAACTAAAACACGGAAACTTGATGCAAGTTCCCGGACAGCCGAGGCGCGTTGCAGATTTATGGCGCTCGCGACTCCCCTGCCACTGCTCGCCGTTTCTTCTGTCATTTCAGTTGGGTGCCCGGGCAAAAGCGCGATGTAAAAACCACCGACAACTGTAAAATAGGCCCTGCCATCCACTCCATCCCTGCCTGCGCTCCCGTCTCGCAACGCGCGCAATCTATACGCGCGGTTTCTAGCTTTTCCGTTAAACGAACTGAGCCAGGAGAGTGGCGAGAAAGAGAACGATGAAGACCAAAAACAGAATCTTGGCGATACCCGCAGCGGCTGCGGAAATCCCCGTGAAACCCATGATCCCGGCGATCAGCGCGACAACGAGAAAAATCAGAGACCAAGTCAGCATTTGGCATCGCTCCTCAATCGTTACCGGGCTGGCAATCACCCGTTGGGCCAGCACCCATTAGGGAAACACGTGGCTCGGCCCAGCCGTGCCTGCTGTCACGGCCTTGTTATTAATACTGGTGCTTGTCATGCAGCGGTTCGCTCGACTGATCCGCCTCGGGTGCGGCTTGTCGAACGCGGATCCTGGCTCATGGCACACGATCCGGGCATGTCACATATGAAGGAAATGAACTGGCCCGGCCCCGGTTTCCGGACTATGGCTGGCAGAATCATTAGCCCGCCTGTGCCGACCGAGTCATGACAACCGCGCCCATCTCGCTGCTGACCCCTCTGCGGAATCCGCTGTATCGCAACATCTGGCTCGCCACCCTCATCTCGAATTTCGGGGTCTGGATTCAATCCGTCGCCGCTGCCTGGCTGATGACCTCGATTGCATCCTCGGTGGATTTCGTTGCCTGGGTGCAAGCAGCCACCTCGCTGCCGCCGGTCCTCTTCACCTTGATCGGCGGCGTGCTCGCCGACCGCATGGACCAGCGCCTGGTCTTTCTCATCGCGCAATCGATCGTGCTGTTCGTCGCGCTGCTGCTGGCGGCCTGCCAATATGCCGCGCTGGTGACGCCCTGGTCGTTGCTGGCGCTGACCTTCGCCCTCGATAGCGGTTCGGCATTGCGCTATCCCGCCTATCAGACAACGATCGGCGCCATCCTGCCGCGGGAGCAATTGCCGAGCGCCCTGGTGCTCAGCAGCATCGGCTGGAATATCGGCCGGGTGGTCGGGCCGGCGATCGGGGGCGCCATCATTGCGCTCTACGGTGTGTCGACGGCCTTCGCCGCAAATGCCTTGTGCAACGTCTATATCATTTTCGTTCTGCTGCGCTGGCGTCGCTCCAGTGAAATGAGCAAGCCGGCGGTGACGACCTCCATGTTCACCGAGATCACCCACGGCCTCGGTTATGTGCGCCGCACACCCTTGATGCGCGCCGTCATGCTCTGCTGCTTCGTGTTCTGCCTGTTTGCCGCCGGCCTGTGGTCGCTGCTGCCGCTGGTGATCAAACAACTGGTCAACGGCAATGCCTCGACCTATGGCGCCGCTTTGGGCGCGATCGGTGTCGGCGCCCTGATCGGCGCAGTATTGATCGGACCGGCGCGCCGGCGGCTCGATCAGCGGGCGCTGTTTGCCGTCGCCACCATCGCCTTTACCGCCAGCACGTTGGCTTTGGCTGTCGTTCAGTCCGTGCCGCTGCTGCTCTTCGTCCTCGCCTTCGGCGGCATCGGCTGGATGCTCGCCATGTCGACCTTTAATGTTGTTGTCCAGATGGCCGCCGCCGAGGGCTTCAAAGGGCGGGCCGTTTCGATCTATTACGTGGCGCTCTTCGGCGGCATCGCGCTTGGCTCCTGGCTCTGGGGCCATATGGCGGAATACGCTGGTATTCGCATCTCCCTTTATGCAGCAACGGTGGGTCTGGTGCTGAGCCTCGCTTTCTATCGTCCGAAAAGCCGTCTCGGACTGTTGCTGGCCGATACCGGACTCCATCCGGCCAAAGCTGTATAACGCAGCGCTCGGACTGCAGCAGATCGCGCACGAGAAAAATGCGTGCTGTCAAAGACTTGACAGCATCCAGGCTCTATGACTGCTTTATGACTTTCCCGGACAGATTGAGTATCGGCTTCGGCCGCCGCTATGATTCGATCCCGGCAAGCAGATCGGCAGCAGATCAAGGGAGCAAAAAGAGCCAATGTCCGTCCGCACCGCAGCCGCCACCATGCAACTGCCCAGCGCAGGCTTTGAACGCTACTTGCCCTTGATCCCGTCCTTCGAACAACACGGCTATGCCATCATCAAGCTGGATGCCGATGTTCTTGCCGGCATTGAACGCGTCGAAAGCCGGGCGAAGCAGTTTTTCTGCCAGAGCAGCGCGATTAAACACAGCTTTGCCGCGCCGAGCTGCGTGGAAGGATATCGCGAAATCGGCCCCGAATATTCGCTGGTGCCGGAACGCCCTGATCTGACCGAGTCATTTTCATTCTGGTATCGCAATCGCCGGCGCCAGGAGATCCTCGCCTGGCGCGAGACGTGCCCGCTGCATGTCATCATGCATGAGACCGCCGACATGCTGTGCACGGTCACGGCCGATCTCTTCGCCGCCATGGCGGCAAGCTGGAGCAGCAGTGGCACGCAGACGCCGCCGCTGCGATTCCAGGAAGCCTCCTATATCCAGATCAATTATTATGAACCGGCACAGCACAGCCGGGACCTGCTGCAGGACCCGCATGAGGATGGCCATTTGATCACCCTGGTGCGCGCGACCGAACCCGGCTTGGAAATCAAGATCGACGGCGGCTTCCGCTCCATCGAACTGGCAGCCGATGAAATGCTGGTCATGCCCGGCAGCCTGCTCACCCTGATGACGGGCAATCTGGTCCCGCCCCTCTATCATCAGGTCCGCAACAGCCTGCGGCAGGCTGCGCGTTATTCGCAGATGTTCTTCGTCAATCCGGAGCTCAATCAGAAGCTCGATCCCTGGATCCGCAATGCCAGCAACGCGGATATCGATATCATCGAGCATGCCAACAGCGCCCCGAGCCAATTTGGCTTGCCAACCCTGGTCGCGGGGGCCAAGGGTGAAGGCAATACTTATTAAATCGAGCCGCAGCACTTAGCCCTATCTGCCTGCCCCTTCTCAGCCGGATGGGGCAGGCGGGGTGCATAATGCAGCCGTCTTCACGTCCTCGTGCATTTCCGTTAACGCGGATGCGAGCACCAAACCAATCTGCCTATATTGGCTGACCGGGTTGCCGGTCGGTCCGCGATTGTCTATGACCGATAGAGGATGAGTTTGATGGC
>DATMUQ010000854.1:0-2844 GCA_035563795.1 Terriglobales bacterium
CGCGCCAGGGTATGGGCACAGCCGAAGAAATGGCCGCCGGGGCCGACTTCCTTCATGGCATCGATGCCCAGCGTGTCGTCATTGACGACCAACGGCTGCATGAACTCGCCCATATGCTGCAGGATCTCGGCATCGACCATCATCTTCTCGTAGGAAGCGACGAGACCGCCTTCCATCCAGCCGGCGCCGTGCAGGATGAGATTGGCATGGCCCATGACAGCGCCCCAGATCGACATCTCGGATTCCCAGGCAGCCTGCGCATCGACCGCATTGGCGGCGCAGGCGTTGCTGGAACGATAAGGCAGACCATGCTTGCGGGCGAGCTGGCCGCCGACCAAAGCGGCACGGGTATATTCCGGCGTACCGAAGGCCGGCGCCCCGGTCTTCATGTCAACGTTCGAGGTGAAGCCGCCATAGACGCAGGGCGCACCCGGATTGACCATCTGGATGAAGGCAATGCCGGCCAGCGCCTCAGCATTCTGTTGCGCCAACGCACCGACGATGGTCGCCGGCGCCATGGCGCCGCTGAGGGTGAAGGGCGTCAGCACCACCGGCTGGCCAGCCTTGGCCATGGCGGTCAAGCCCTGCAGCATCGGGATATCGAGGCGCAAAGGCGAGTTGCTGTTGACGATGGAGAAGACACTGGGCTCGCGCTTCAGCTGTTCCTTGTCGATGCCGCGGGCGATCGCCATCATCTCGACCGCATCTTCGATACGATGGCGGCCCAGCGAATAGGGATGCCAGATCTTGTCGGTCAGGGTGATCGCCGCGTAATGGGCATCGAGATGGCGGGTCGAGGGCGGAATATCTGCGGGTTCCACAGGGTAGCCGCCGGTGAACTGGACGATGTTCAGGCTCTGGATCAGCTTCAGCAGGTCGCAATAATCCTGGAAATTGCCCGGACGGCGGCCACGATCGAGATCGGAGACATTCGGCGCCGAGGCGACCGAGCCGAAATTGATATAGTCCTTGCCGAAGGTCAGGTTGTGTTCCGGGTTGCGGGCATGCAGCGTGAACTGCGATGGCGCCTTGCCGACATATTCGGCGATCATGCCGCGGTCGAGATGGACCCGGTCAGAACCTTCCTTGACGTCGGCCCCCTTCTCCTTCAGGAGCTTGCGCGCATCGGCGTCGAGGAATTCGATGCCGATCTCCTCGAGGATGCGCAGGGATCCCTGATGGATCGCCTCTAGCTGGTCCTCGCTCACCGCTTCGATCGGCTTATAGGGATTGCGGTACTGCCTCCAGGGCAGTTGCTTCAGGGACTTGCCCCCGCTGCGCCGTTCACGTCGCACCCGCTGCTCACGCGCCATTTTTTCGATACTCCATTTGTCGATTCCGGCACCGCCGACCGACCAAATTCAAGCCGGATTCTCTTGGCGGCACGCACACTTTATCCTGTCCACTCAACCATTAGGGTGGGTTGGCTGACAAGGGCGGCGCGGATCAATTAAGTCATGTGCCATTGTCATTTTGGAATTTGGGCCGGCATCAATGCCTTGCCGGGCCCGGCAGGCGCCGGACATAAGGAAAGCCGCCATTCGGCGAATGGCGGCTTTCAGCATTTTTGGGACTTGATTGCCCGCGGCTCCTACTGTGCCGCCAAAGCCAGCTCCGGAGCGCCGAGCCCTTCGCGCAGGGTTACCTTGATCGAACTGGTCTGGCCATTCTGAACCGAGAGCTTCTCGGTGCCCCACATCTTGCCGTAGCGGGCGATCACCAGGTAATTGCCCTCGCGCAGCATCGCGTCGGGGGTGGCACCGGTCTTCTCGGCCACCAGCTTGTACTTGCCCTTATCGTCCGGCTGCACGCGCACGATCTGATAAGTCACCTTCTGCTTGATCGCCTGCTTGTTGGCGAGCGCCGAGAACTTGGCGTAACCGGCATAGAGGTTGATCGTGTAATCATAGGTCTGGCCGGAATTCAGCGGCATCACCAGATCCGCCGTCATGTCCTTATACTTGGCGCGCACGACGTAACCGCCGCCCGGCACCGAGAAATGCGCCATCGGCGCGGTTTCCTTGTCGACCAGCGTGCCGTTTTCGGTCTCACCCTTCTGATAGGTGAAGAGCTGCCAGTCGATCGGCTCCTTGAGCGGCGCGCGGCCGCGGCTGGTGATCAGCTGCACCGAGACATGGGCAACGCCGAGGACGATATTTTCCGCCACCGGGCTCTGGCCGACGAAAATGGTCTGCTTGACAGCCGTGCCCTGGTTCTGCGCCAGGACCTGATAATGACCGGTGGGCAGGTCAGCCTTGAAAGTCGGCGCCGTCTGGGCGGCCTGACTACTCGGCGACGGCTTGCCGGTCTTTTCGTCCAGCTTCACCACCGTCCAGGTGACCGGCGTGGTGATCGGCTGTGCGCCATGGCCCATGGATGCGGTCAGGGTGACATCTGTTGCACCGGCAATAGATGGGCATATCGCCGACAAAACGAATGTGACAGCGGCGGACGGAAAAAGACGACGCAAGGGAGCCCCCATGGGTGAAGCGAGGAAGATGCAGCAGTCATAACGCAGCGGCCCGCGTCGGAACAAGCGGTTTTCCACAGGCAAGCCGCGGCAAGATGTTGAAATGCTTAAATATTAACGCGATGAGTGTATCCCTGAATCCATCGCCTCAGCCGCCGGCGGAGAGATCAGGGATGGGAGCGCCGGAATGCCGCCATATGGAATGCGGCATGGTCCGAGTCATAGCGGTATTCCGATCCCACCGGACAGGCGAGCCGCGCCAGACAGCCGCGCGTCCGGCAATCATGTCCGGCAGATCCGTTGACGTGACGGGCACAGCCATCGACGTCATAGCCGCTGGCCGAGAAGGCACCAACCGGACAGCCGGACAGGCA
>DATMUQ010000855.1:0-9397 GCA_035563795.1 Terriglobales bacterium
CCCTGGTGCCCTGGATCCCAGCCGCCGGCGAATTGAAGACCAAGCCGACCCAGCATTCGGTCAAGGAATTGCAGGCGGTCGGTATCCAGCCGGATATCCTGCTCTGCCGTTGCGACCGGGAAGTGCCGGCCGAGAGCCGCCGCAAGATCGCGCAGTTCTGCAATCTGCGCCCCTCGGCCGTCATCCAGGCGCTGGATGTCGACACTATCTACGCCGTGCCGCTGGCTTATCACGCTGAAGGCTATGACCGCGAAGTCTGCCGCCATTTCGGCCTCGATGCCCGCGAACCCGATCTGCGCCGCTGGCAGCAGGTGGTCGACCGCATCCGTTCGCCGGAAGGCGAGGTGACCATCGCGGTGGTCGGTAAGTATATCTCGTTGCTGGATGCCTATAAGTCGCTGGCGGAATCGCTGCGCCATGGCGGCATCGCCAGCAATGTGAAGGTCAATCTCAACTGGATTGATTCCGAGATCTTCGAACGGGATGACGCTGTCACCCATCTCGAGAACGTCCATGGCATCCTGGTGCCGGGGGGCTTCGGCGAGCGCGGCTCGGAAGGCAAGATCGCGGCGGTGAAGTTTGCCCGCGAGCGCAAGATCCCCTATTTCGGCATCTGCTTCGGCATGCAGATGGCGGTGATCGAAGCGGCACGTGACCTCGCTGGGATCAAGAATGCCGGCTCGACTGAATTCGGTCCCTGCGATGAGCCCGTCGTCGGCCTGATGACCGAATGGACCCGTGGCAATGTGCTGGAAAAGCGCTCGGCTGAAGGCGATCTTGGTGGCACGATGCGCCTCGGCGCCTATGAATGCCACATGGCGCCGGGCAGCCTGGTCGCGGACATCTACGGATCGACCTCGATCAGCGAGCGCCATCGTCATCGCTATGAAGTAAACATCAACTACAAGGACCGTCTCGAGAAATGCGGTCTGCGTTTCTCCGGCATGTCGCCGGACGGCGTGCTGCCGGAGATCGTCGAAATCCCCGACCATCCCTGGTTCGTCGGCGTGCAGTTCCATCCCGAGCTGAAGTCGCGGATTTTCGAGCCGCATCCGCTGTTCTCGTCCTTCGTCGCGGCGGCGGTAACCCAGTCGCGCCTGGTTTGATTGTTGAACCGCGTTACCCCGAAAGGGGTATGCGCGATCATAACTCTTTTGTTGAGCAGAGCCGCATCACCGCGGCAGATGCCAAGAGGCTGTAGCTAAGATGACCACAATCCGCGTCGGCAAGGTCGACATCGCCAATGAAAAGCCGATGGTCATGATCGGCGGCATGAATGTCCTGGAAGACCGCGACACGGCCTTCCGCGTGGCGGAAGCCTTCTGCGAAGCGACGCAGCGCCTCGGCATCCCCTATATCTTCAAGGGCTCCTACGACAAGGCGAACCGCTCGTCGATCCATTCCTTCCGCGGCCCCGGCCTCGACGAAGGCCTGAAGCTGCTCGGCGACATCAAGAAGCATTTCGGCGTGCCGGTGCTGACCGATGTCCACACCGAGGAGCAGGCGGCGCCGGTTGCGGCTGTTTGCGACATCATCCAGATCCCGGCCTTCCTGGCGCGTCAGACCGATCTGGTCGATGCCATGGCGCGGACGGGTGCGGTGATCAACGTCAAGAAGCCACAATTCCTCAGCCCGCCGCAGATGAAGAACATCGTCGAGAAGATCCGGGAATGCGGCAACGAGAAGATTCTGCTTTGCGAGCGCGGCAGCTGCTTCGGCTACGATAATCTCGTGGTCGACATGCTTGGCTTCCGCACCATGAAGACGGTCAGCAATAACCTGCCGATCATCTTCGACGCCACCCATGCCTTGCAGATGCGCGACCCGATGGCGGGCGCCTCCGGTGGCCGCCGGGCCCAGGTGGCCGAGCTGGCCCGGGCCGGCCTGGCTGTGGGCATCGCCGGCCTGTTCATCGAGGCCCATCCGGACCCCGATAACGCCAAATGCGACGGCCCCTGTGCACTTCCGCTTGCGAAACTACCGGCCTTCCTGGAACAAATGAAGACGCTGGACGATCTTATCAAGGGTTTGACGCCGCTCGACATCCGCTGAGGGAGGGGCACGGCTGATCGGGCGGGCGCGCAAGTGGCCGCAAGATCGTGAGAAAGGCTGGATACCCGCACCGAAGCCAGGCGGGAGATAACCGGGGAGGGGGATGCGAGGTTGAAGGAACGCGCAGCAGAGGCCCTCGCGGTCGGTAAGGCAGCGGCACAGCAGGCGCCAGGTTTCAGCCGCTATGTGGTGCGACGCGCGACGCGTGATTCTTGTCCCTCGATTGCTGCGGCCCTGAGCTATAACTCGCTGCTGGCGGTCGTGCCGCTTCTGGCGATCGGCCTCGCCATGTTTGCCGCCTTTCCTGCCTTTAGTAACATCCGTCAGGATCTGCTGAGCACCATCTTCAATAATCTGGCGCCGTCGATCGGTGCCACGGTGCAGGACTATCTCCAGACCTTCATCCGCAATGCCGGCAAGACGACGGGCGCCGGTGTCGTCGCCTTGGGCGTCACAGCGATCCTGCTGATCAACACCATTCAAACGGCTTTTGATCGCATTTGGGGCAGTCATGCCACGCGCATCACCTTCCAGCGGCTGCTGATCTATTGGGCGCTTCTGACCCTGGGGCCGGTTCTATTCGGCGCCAGTTTTTCCATCTCAGGCTACGTCTTTGCCAGAGCCCAGTCGGTGGGTGGCTACAACCTGTCCTCGGGCCTGAAGATCGTCAGCGACATCATGCCATTCCTGCTGGAGGCGGCCGGCTTCGCCTGCTTCTACCGGCTGATCCCGTCGCGCTATGTGCGTCTCCGGGATGCCATCACCGGAGCACTGGTTGCCGCCCTGCTGTTCGAGATATTGAAGCGCGGCTTCGGTCTCTACCTGCATTATTTCCCCACCTATCAGGCTGTGTACGGCGCGCTGGCGACTGTTCCGGTCCTATTGCTCTGGACATACCTTGCCTGGGTGATCGTCCTCTATGGCGCGGAAATCACGGCGGCTTTGCCGGAATGGCGGGCCGGGCGCCGGGTGGTCGATGGCGATGTCCACCGCTCCGACAGTTTCGTCCTGGTGATGGAGGTTCTCCGCGAATTGCGCGATGCGGCGGCCCATGGCAGCGGGCTGAAGTTCTTCCGGCTGCAATTGAAGCTTCATGCTGATCCCGGCCGGCTTTTTGCCAGTCTCGACAGTCTCCGGCGGATCAAGATCATCTCGCGCAGCGATGACGATTGCTGGCATCTGAGCCGGGATCTGCGTCAGCTCAGTCTCTTCGACTTATGTCGCCAATTGAGTCTCGTCTTGGGCGATCCAACCGTTGCGCCGCGCTATCTGGAGCCGTTGACCAATTATCTTGATGCGCAGGAACGGGCAATGTTGGATCGCTCCATCGACGACTGGCTGTCGGAACTCGATGCTGCCGTGCGCGATGACATGGTTCCGCAACAATCGGCCGAGGCGCATGAGCCGGTTGCCGATGAATTGCCGGCCGATCAACCCGGGGGGCGGCAAAAGCGCACCGGACGGTGAAAACGGGATAGTGCGGTTCGGTGGCGGTGTTTATAAAGGCGAGGGTGAGTGATACCGGTAACCTATCCGGAATTTTCCGCGTCGCGCATGGGCGATGGCGGCATTTGATAAAGAGGCAAGAGACATGAGCGCGATCATCGATATTCACGCCCGCCAAATTCTCGACAGCCGCGGCAATCCGACGGTGGAAGTCGACGTTGTCCTCGATAGTGGCGCCAGCGGCCGTGCGGCGGTTCCGTCAGGTGCCTCGACCGGTGCCCATGAGGCGGTCGAGCTGCGCGATGGCGACAAGTCGCACTACCTCGGCAAGGGCGTCCTCAATGCCGTGGCCGCGGTCAATGGCGAGATCTTTGACGCGATCGGCGGCCTCGATGCCGATGACCAGGTGGAAATCGACCAGACCATGATCGCGCTCGATGGCACGCCCAACAAGGCGCGGCTTGGCGCCAATGCGATTCTCGGCGTCAGCCTGGCGGTCGCCAAAGCCGCGGCGGAAGAGGCAGGTCTGCCGCTCTATCGCTATGTCGGTGGCACCCAGGCGCGGCAATTGCCGGTGCCGATGATGAACATCATCAATGGCGGCGCCCATGCCGATAATCCGATCGATTTCCAGGAATTCATGATCCTGCCGGTGGCCGCCACGTCCGGCAGCGAGGCGATCCGCTGGGGCGCCGAGGTCTTCCATGCCCTGAAGTCGGAGCTGAAGAAGGCCGGTCATAACACCAATGTCGGCGACGAAGGCGGCTTCGCGCCCAACCTCGCCAGCGCCGAGAAGGCCCTGGACTTCATCGTCCAGTCGATCGAGAAGGCCGGCTTCAAGGCCGGCAGCGAGATCGCCCTTGGTCTTGATTCCGCGTCGACCGAATTCTTCAAGGACGGCAAATACAATCTCGAAGGCGAGGGCAAGGTGCTCGATGCCGGCGGCATGGTCGATTTCTACGCCAAGCTGGTGGGTGCCTATCCGATCATCAGCATCGAAGACGGCATGGCCGAGGATGACTGGGATGGCTGGAAGGCGCTGACCGATCGTCTCGGCGGCAAGGTGCAGCTGGTCGGCGACGATCTCTTCGTCACCAATCCAATCCGCCTCGCCGATGGCATCCGCCGCGGCGTCGCCAATGCCATCCTCATCAAGGTCAACCAGATCGGCACCCTGACGGAGACGCTGGAAGCGGTGGAGATGGCGCATAAGGCCGGCTATCGCGCGGTGATGTCGCATCGTTCCGGCGAGACCGAGGATTCAACCATCGCCGATCTCGCCGTCGCCACCAATTGCGGCCAGATCAAGACCGGCTCGCTGTCGCGCTCCGATCGCATCGCCAAGTACAATCAGCTGATCCGCATCGAAGAGCAGCTCGGTTCTGCGGCGCGTTACGGTGGCCGCGCCGCCATCGCGCGCTGATCGTTGCGTCGTAACTTCGCAACCGTCAGTTCACGTTTGTAAGTTCTCTGGCGTTAAAACAGCGGCTCACGCAGATATTTGCGTGAGCCGCGAGCTTTTCGATTGACGCCGCGAATCGAGTTGTGATTCCCTCATTTCATGGACATTCGTCGTGAATTCAGGCGCCGTTCGCGCCAGGTGCTGTGGCAGCTCCTGGGCGCATGTATCGCCGGTTATTTCGTGTATCACGCCGTGCAGGGTGATCGCGGCGTGATCGCTTGGATTCAAGTCAGCCAGCGTCTCGCGCAGGCCAAAGCCGATCTCGAAAAGAGCAACAATGAGCGGGCGATGATGGAACAGCGCGTTGCTCTGTTGTCGAATTCCAGTCTCGATCTCGACATGCTGGAAGAACGCGCGCGCATCATGCTCAATTTCAGCCATCCCGATGATCTCGTGATCCTCATGGATCCGTCCAAGACATCACAATCGGATGCAACCAAAGCTGAAATCGGCGCCAATTAACCAATATCTGGTTAATTGTAATATTTCTCTTTTACTTCATAACGTTAACCATCCTTGATTTTGTCTTCTTGATCCCCATAATAACGGGACAGAAAGACGACCGGCCAGCCTTGCAGTTGCAATGACTCTCGCGCGGACCGCGTCGCTCACCAACGCTATTATCGTCCGACCACATCTTCGGATTACAAAGGGGAGGTTCATGGCAAAGCCAGCTCAAACAAAGTCCGGCGCCGCGCGTCCTGGCCGCGGCAAGGGCCAAGCCACGTCTGAGGAACTCCTCAAATATTATCGCGACATGCTGCTGATCCGCCGCTTCGAAGAGAAGGCCGGGCAGCTTTATGGTATGGGCCTGATCGGCGGCTTCTGCCATCTCTATATCGGCCAGGAAGCGGTCGTCGTCGGCCTGATGGCGGCTGCCGAGGAAGGCGATACCGTCATCACCAGCTATCGCGACCATGGCCATATGCTGGCGACCGGCATGGATGCCAAGGGCGTCATGGCCGAGCTCACCGGGCGCATTGGCGGCTATTCCAAGGGCAAGGGCGGCTCGATGCATATGTTCTCGCGGGAGAAGAAATTCTTCGGCGGCCATGGCATCGTCGGCGCGCAGGTGCCGCTCGGCACCGGCCTCGCCTTCGGCCATAAGTACCGTGAAGACGGCAAGCTCTGCATGACCTATCTCGGCGACGGCGCCGTGAACCAGGGCCAGGTCTATGAGGCCTTCAATATCGCCGAGCTGTGGAAGCTGCCGGTCCTCTATGTGATCGAGAACAACAAATACGCCATGGGCACCAGCGTGCAGCGTGCCTCGGCCGGTACCGAGCTTTACAAGCGCGGCCAGGCCTATGGCATTCCCGGCGCCCAGGTGAACGGCATGGACGTCCTTGAGGTGAAGCAGGCCAGCGAAGAGGCGATCGCACATATCCGCTCCGGCAAGGGACCCTTCATCCTCGAGATGATGACCTATCGCTATCGCGGCCACTCGATGTCCGACCCGGCCAAGTACCGCAGCAAGGAAGAAGTCGCGAAGATGCGCCAGGAGCATGATCCGATCGATCATCTGCGCGATCGCCTGCTGAAGGACAATCACACCGATGAAGCGGCGTTGAAGAACATCGACCGCGAGATCAAAGATATCGTCTCGGCAGCCACCGATTTTGCCCAGAGCAGCCCGGAACCCGATCCGGCCGAGCTCTATACCGACGTATTGCTGGAAGCCTGAGGGGAGAGAAGAAGATGGCTGTCGATATTTTGATGCCGGCCCTGTCCCCGACGATGACGGAAGGCAAACTGGCGAAGTGGCTGAAGGCACCGGGCGACGCGGTGAAGGCCGGCGATATTCTCGCCGAGATCGAAACCGATAAGGCGACGATGGAAGTGGAAGCGGTGGATGAAGGCATCCTCGACCGCATCGTTGTCGAAGCCGGCACCGATAATGTCGCCGTGAACAGTATCATCGCCGTGCTGCGCGGCGAGGACGAGGCCGCTGGTGCCGCTGCGCCGGCACCAAAGGTGGCGCCCGCAGCCCAGGCCGAAGCGCCCAAGGCTGAGGCGAAGGCCCCAGCCGCTGCACCGGCACCTGCCGCCGCCTCGGTTGCGGCCGAACCGGATTACACCGGCCCGACCACCACGCATACCGTGCGCGAAGCCTTGCGCGACGCCATGGCAGAAGAGATGCGCCGCGATCCCGCCGTGTTTCTGATGGGTGAAGAGGTCGCCGAATATCAGGGCGCCTATAAGGTCAGCCAGGGCCTGCTGGAAGAATTCGGGGCGAAGCGCGTCATCGACACGCCGATCACCGAGCATGGCTTTACTGGCATCGGTGTTGGCGCTGCCTTCAGCGGGTTGAAGCCGATCGTCGAATTCATGACCTTCAACTTCGCCATGCAGGCGATCGACCAGATCATCAATTCGGCGGCGAAGACACTCTATATGTCCGGTGGCCAGATGGGCTGCCCGATCGTCTTCCGCGGCCCCAACGGTGCTGCCTCGCGCGTCGCTGCCCAGCACTCACAGTGCTATGCCAGCTGGTATGCCCATTGTCCCGGCCTGAAGGTGGTGGCGCCCTGGTCGGCGGCCGATGCCAAGGGCCTGTTGAAGGCGGCGATCCGCGATCCCAATCCGGTCATCTTCCTCGAAAACGAGATCATGTATGGTCAGCACTTCGAGGTGCCGAACGATCCCGACTGGATCGTGCCGATCGGCAAGGCCAAGGTCGTGCGTCCCGGCAAGGACGTGACCATCACCGCCTTCTCGCGCATGGTCGGCACAGCCTTGCAGGCCGCCGACGAACTGGCGAAGCAGGGGATCGATGCGGAAGTCATCGATCTGCGCACCATCCGCCCGCTCGATACCGAGACCATCGTCAATTCGGTGAAGAAGACCAATCGCCTGGTGACGACGGAAGAAGGCTGGCCCTTCGCCGGCATCGGTGCCGAACTCGCCGCGGTGATCATGGAACACGCTTTCGACTGGCTCGATGCGCCGGTCATCCGTGTTGCCGGCATCGATGTGCCGATGCCCTATGCCGCCAATCTCGAAAAGCTCGCCTTGCCGCAAGCGGAGACGATCGTCGACGCTGCCAAGCGCGCCTGCTATCGCTGAACCGGGCACGAGGAGGCTGAGACAATGCCGATCAATATCCTGATGCCCGCTTTGTCGCCGACCATGACGGAAGGCAATCTGGCGAAATGGCTGAAGAAGGAAGGCGATACGGTCAAGGCGGGTGATGTCCTCGCCGAGATCGAGACCGACAAGGCAACCATGGAAGTCGAGGCGGTGGATGAAGGCCGCATCGGCAAGATCCTGGTGGCGGCCGGCACCGAAGGCGTCAAGGTCAACGAGGTGATCGCCGTGTTGCTGGAAGAAGGCGAGGATGCCAGCGCGCTCAGTAAGGCGCCTGCGGCTCCTAAGCCTGCCGCCAAGCCCGCGGAAGCAGCGGCACCGGCCGCAGCTGCGGCTCCCGCTGCCGCCCCTGCGCCTGCAGCGGCACCAGCACAACCGGCGCAGCCCGCTGTTGCGAACAAGGGTAGCCGGGTTTTTGCCAGCCCGCTGGCGCGTCGTATCGCGGCCGAGAAGGGCCTCGATCTCGCGACGCTGACGGGCAGCGGCCCGCATGGCCGCATCATTCGCCATGACGTCGACGAAGCGATTGCCAAGGGCGGCACGGCCAAGCCGGCAGCGCAGCCCGGTGCAGCAGCACCGACAGCAGCCAAGGCACCGGCGACCTCCGGCGCTCAGGGCTTCGGCGAAGGTGCCTTCGATCTCGTGCCGCATACCAATATGCGCAAGACCATCGCTCGGCGCCTGCAGGAATCGAAGCAGTTCGTGCCGCATTTCTACCTCACGGTGGATATGGAGCTCGATCGCCTGCTGAAGCTGCGCGAGGAATTGAATGCCGCCTCGCCAAAGGACGGTCCGGCTGCTTACAAGCTGTCGGTCAACGACTTCATCATCAAGGCCTGCGCCATCGCGCTGAAGCAGGTGCCGGCGGCCAATGCTTCCTGGAGCGATGACGGCGTCAAGATGTACAAGACCGCCGATATCTCGGTGGCGGTTGCCATTCCCAATGGCCTGGTGACACCGATCATCCGCTCGGCCGAGAGCAAGCGCCTCAGCGACATCTCCGGCGAGATGAAGGCACTGGCCGGCAAGGCCAAGGAAGGCAAGCTGAAGCCGGAAGATTATACCGGCGGCAGCTTCTCGCTCTCCAATCTCGGCATGTTCGGCATTAAGAGCTTCAGCGCCATCATCAATCCGCCGCAAGGCTGCATCCTGGCGGTCGGTGCCGGCCAGCAGCAGCCGGTGGTGCGAGATGGGCAGCTCGCCATCGCCACGGTGATGAGTGCCACCCTGTCGGTCGATCACCGTGTGGTCGATGGTGCTATTGGTGCTGAATATATGGCGGCCCTGAAGCGCCTGATCGAACAGCCGCTCAGCATGCTCGTCTAAGGCGCCGCGATGCGTCGCCAATCG
>DATMUQ010000856.1:0-8383 GCA_035563795.1 Terriglobales bacterium
CACGCGGCTTGCGGCCGCCACGGCCACCATCGCGCTCATTGTTCTGGCCACCCATCCGATTACCGCCACGCTTCGGCTTGGGGCCGATGATGTGGAGCGGCGGCAGGTCGCCGTTGAAGGGATGCTCTTCGACCACCGGAATGGCCTGGCGGGTGATCTTCTCGATATCCTTCAGGAAAGCGCGTTCCTCGACATCGCAGAAGGAGAGGGCGACGCCCGAGGCGCCGGCGCGCGCGGTGCGGCCGATGCGGTGGACGTAGCTCTCCGGCTCAACCGGCAGATCGACATTGATGACATGGGTCACACCATCCACATCGATGCCGCGGGCAGCGATATCGGTGGCGATCAGCAGATTGATGCGGCCGCTCTTCAGATCGCCCAAGGCGCGCTGGCGCGCATTCTGCGACTTGTTGCCATGGATGACAGCGGCCTTGAAGCCGTCCTTCTCCAGGTTCTCGGCGACACGGTCGGCACCATGCTTGGTGCGGGTGAAGAGGAGCGCGCGCTCCACATTCTCGGTCCGCAGCACATGCGCCAGCAAGGCGCGCTTGTTGTTCTTGGTGACGTGATAGAGCTTCTGCTCGACACGCTCGGCGGTCGAGGAAACCGGCGCCACTTCGACGCGCACCGGATCGGTCAGCAGGCCATAGGCGAGATCGCTGATCTCCCGCGGCATGGTGGCCGAGAACAGGAGCGTCTGGCGCTGCTTCGGGACCAGCGCGACGATCTTCTTGATCTCCGGCATGAAGCCCATGTCGAGCATACGATCGGCCTCATCGAGGATCAGCACCTCGACGGCTTTCAGGTCGACATGGCCCTGGTTGATGAGGTCACGCAGGCGACCCGGCGTGGCGACGACGATCTCGACGCCACGTGCCATGGCACGGACCTGCGAGAACTGTGTCACGCCGCCGAAAATCATCGTGCTGCGGATCGGCAGGTGACGACCATAGGTCTGGATCGATTCCTGGATCTGCACCGCGAGCTCGCGGGTCGGGCAGAGGATCAGGACGCGGGTGGTCTTCGGCGCCGGACGGTTCTTCTTTTCGATCAGGCGCTGCAGGGTCGGCAGGGTGAAAGCAGCGGTCTTGCCGGTGCCGGTCTGCGCGAGGCCGAGGAGGTCGCGGCCACCCAGCAGATGCGGGATCGACTGCGCCTGGATCGGCGTCGGATTGGTGTAGTTTTCCTCGGCGAGGGCCTGGGTCAGTGGCGCGATCAAGCCAAGGTCGGTAAAGGTAGTCATGCTCAAATAAAGTCCTTTTGGGAGCGGCCGCAACAAACCGAACCCGTCCGGGCATCATCAAAGCGGGGAAAACCGCGCGATGCATCGACGGGTCGCGGGCCTGAGGGGGCCGGCTTTTTGATCCCGTGGCGCGCATGCGCAGAATCAAAGGGTTTGTCGATGGATCTCAGGACGCGATGCCGGTCAAAAAGCGCTTTTTTATCAAGCGGTTGTCAAAAAGGCATCTGCGCGCGGTCGCGAGAAATGACAGCGCTGTTTACCTAAAGCGTCTTGGAAAGTCAAGTTTAATAGCAGGCAGCTAAATTCATTGGAAACCGGCTGCTTGCGTCTAGGCCTTTTTCAGGAAGCAGGTTTTGAGAACCAGGCCCTTCACTTTCTCGACCCGGCATTCAATTTCCTCGGGATCGTTGGTGAGGTGAATGTTCTTGACCATGGTGCCGCGTTTCAACGTGATCGAGGAGCCTTTGACCTTGAGGTCCTTGATGAGCGTAACGGAATCACCTTCGTTGAGGATATTGCCGTTGCTGTCCTTGGTTTCCATCGTCGCTATGCCTTTGAAAATAGCACCATCAAGCAATTGGCAGTCTATAGCTGGCTGCCGTGCCCTCGGCAATCGCAGACGGCCTGATGAGACGCAGTGCCGCGGGGATCGACGATATCCACAATCGGTGCAAGATCGATCAAGTCGGTCCCATCTGCACTGCTAAGATGCAGTCATGATGATGACGCAAGACGCAATCCCGCCAGCACGTCCCGCCAGCACGTCCCGCCCGGCGGCAACACCGGCTGATCCGGTGGGCCAGGCTTTGTGGTTCATCGAGACCAATCTGACGACCGGCATCTCGCTGGACGATGTCGCGGCGATGGCTGGCCTGTCGCGCTTCCAACTGTCGCGCGCCTTTGGCCGGGTCATTGGCTTTCCGGTCATGGGCTATCTCAAGGCACGGCGCTTGAGCGAGGCGGCCAAGATCCTGGCAGCCGGCGCGGATGACATCCTCGGCGTCGCGCTCGATGCCGGCTACGGCTCGCATGAAGCCTTCACGCGCGCCTTCAGCGATCACTTCGGCCTGGCGCCGGAGGACCTGCGGGCCCTCGGCTCGACCGACGGCGTCACGCTCACAGAACCACGGAGATTGGATATGACCGACTATGTCGAACTGGAAGCGCCGCGCTTCGTCAGTGGCCAGCCGATGCTGGTCGCCGGCCTGTCGGAGCCCTATAGCTATGGCGCGGTGGCGGGGATTCCCACGCAGTGGCAACGCTTCGGGCCGCATATCGGCCATGTACCGGATCAGCGCGGCGATGTCTGCTATGGCCTGTGTCATTGCTATGACGGCGAGGGCAAGTTCAACTATCTCTGCGGTGTCGAGATCGCGCGCATCGACAATCTGCCAAGCGGCTTTACCTTGGTGCGTCTCGACAAGCAGGAATATGCGGTCTTCAGCCATCGCACGCATATCTCGACCATCGGCAATACGATGAAGACGATCTGGGAAAAATGGCTGCCCGAATCCGGCTATCGTTTCGCCGAAGCGCCGGAATTCGAGCGCTATGATTCGCGCTTCGATCCGGCAACCGGCAATGGCGTTGTCGAGATCTGGTTGCCGGTGACGAAATAGGGTCGGCGCTGCTGCGCTCCATCATTACCGTTGCAACCGTTTTCCCCGCGCTTCGAAACACTGCAGCAATCCGGGGAGGGTGAGCTAAGGGCTCCACAGCAAAGGAGCGCTTGGCATGAGTGGTTTCTTAGGACGACGGGCAATCGTGATCGGCGCGGGAATGGGCGGTTTGTCGGCCGCAGGTGCTTTGGCCAGCCATTTCCAGCAAGTCGATGTCCTGGAACGGGATCTGGTGACGTCTTCGGCCACGTCGCGACCCGGCACGCCGCATGACCGCCACCCGCATGGATTGTTGCGCGCCGGGCTGAATGCGCTCAATGAGATATTTCCCGATTACGAATATGACCTGGCTGCTGCCGGCGGCGTGCATATCGGCGCTGTCCACGACATGCGTTTCGAGCGCGAGGATTTCGGTGTTCTGCCACAGCGGAACTTCGGGATCAGGCTGCTCTGTGCCAGCCGGCCGTTGATTGAATCGGTGCTGCGGCGCCGTGTCCAGGCACTTGCCAATGTCACGCTGCATCCACAATGCCGGGTCACCGAAATCACAGTTGCGCCAGAGACATCTGCCGTGCGGGGCGTGGCATTCGAGGATCAGTCGGAGCAGGTCCGGACCCTGGATGCGGATCTCGTCGTCGATGCCTCGGGCCGGGGCGCGCTCAGCATTGCCGCCCTCGAGCGGCTCGGCTGGGAACGCCCGTCGATTACCGAGATCGGTGTCGAACTCACTTATGCAACGGCCATCGTGCCGATCCCGAACGGCGCGCCAAAGGATTGGCGGCTGGCCCTGTCTTTGCCGAACCCGCCGCATATGCGGCTGCATGGCGTGCTGCTACCGATCGAGGGCCGGCGCTGGATCGCCTTGATCGCGCGCCATGGCCCGGGGACGCCGCCGGCAACCTGGGATGCCTTCCTGGAGGAGGCCGCGCGGCTGTCGAGCTTGACGATGTACCATGCCCTGCGGCTGGCCGAGCCGCCGGCAGAGATCCGGCATTTTGCCTTCAAGGCCAGCACCTGGCGTCATTTCGAACGCCTGCCCAGCATGCCGCGGGGCCTGGTGCCGGTCGCCGATGCGTTCTGCCGGTTCAATCCGGCCTACGGCCAGGGCATGTCGTCTGCCGCTAGGCAGGCGAGGCTGTTGCAAGATGCCTTGGAATCATGCCGCAACGAGGCGGATCCGATCGCCTCGGCGCAGGCCTCTTTCTTCGCCGAAGTGGGTCCCTTCTTGCAGACACCCTGGGCCTTGTCGACTAGTGCCGATCTCGCTTATCCGGAAACCCAGGGCGAGCGACCGGAGAACTTTGCCGAGAGCCGGGAATTCGAGGCAGCCCTGTTCAAGGCCTCGGTCGTCGACCCGGTGGTCCATCATGCCTTGATCGAGGTCACCCAGTTGCTGCAGCCGATGAGCCGCCTGCAGGAACCCGATATCGTGCAGCGGGTCGAAGCCGCCGTCGCACGCGCGACACGGGACCCGTTTGTGGTCAAGCAGACGGCCTGATCGGTTCGCGGACCCGTTAGAATGAACGAGCGCCCTTCACGACGAAAGCCGTGAAGGGCGTTCTCGTCTGTTTCAAGCAATGAGATCCGTTGCCGGTATTGGCCGCGGTCCAGCCGTCAAAACGCGGAGCGACGATCGGTTATTGATGTTTCATCCGCTGATCGAAAGCGTTGAAGTCCGCTTCGCTGCCATCGAAATTCATCGACTTCACCAGCAGACAGCCGTTCAGATCCGATAATTCGCGCACCACGGCGAAATGATGGTCGCCGCGCCAGGTCATGGTGATCTCGCGTTCCGGCCAGGACATGGTCCGGTGATAGCTGCCTTCGCCATATTGCGCCGAGATGAGATCGACGGCCGCCTTGAAGCGTGCATCACAATGCGCCACCGGGGCCTGCTGCGCCTGATAGGCGCCGAGATGGAAGTCATAGGAGATGTAGCGCAGGCGGTCCTGTTCGAAGAGCAGATTGACCAGGCGGTCGTTCTGCTTCGCCACTATCAGATGCCAGATGCCGTCATCGCTATCGACCCCGATCTCGCTCTGGGTCTCTTGCAGGTGCTGGCGGGCTACCGTCACCGAATTGCCGATCGCCACTTCGTCGCCATGGCTGGGGACGGGGTGCAGGCCGAAGAGGATCAAGGTCAATGCCGCGAGAAGCGGCAACACAGGTTTGCGTTGCGATGCCGTCTGAATGCAATGATCATCCGCGATGATGTCACGCTGCCGCAGCGAAAATGTCCTTCCGTCGTCAGTTCTTGCTGTCGAAGGCCGCGCCGAAGAACTGTTCCATCCTGTTCAAGAGCAGCGTCCGGTTGCCGGCCTTGTAAATGCCATGGCCTTCATCGCTGAACAGCAGGTTCTCGAAGGGGATGCCTGCTCGCTGCAGATCGCGGAACGCCACCCAGGCATTTTGCGGCGATACATTGGTATCGCGCAAGCCCTGGACCACCAGAAGCTGGCCCTTGATCTGCTTCAGGAAATTGGCCGGTGAGGCCCGGAAATAGCGCTCCGGCAGTTGGCCCGGCGTGCCGCCCATCATCTCCTCGCTATAGGCGCGGCCATGCGGCATGCCGGTCTCGTCGTAGTCGATGGTGAGGTGATACATGCCGCAGATCGGCATGGCGGCGGTGATGAGGTCGGGAAACTTGGTGAGGCCGTACCAGGAGCTGTAGCCACCATAGGAGGTGCCGACCATGCCGATTTTGCCGGCCTCGGCGAGACCGTCGGCGATCAATTGTTCGATGCCGACGCGAATATCCTGCTGTTCGGCGCCGCCCCAGCCTTCTTGCTTGATGGCTTCGCGGAAGGCGCGGCCATAGCCGGTCGAGCCACGGTAATTGGGGTCGAGCACGGTGAAGCCCTGGCCGACCAGGAACTGGATCACAGGGTTGACCCAGTTCTCGCTGTGCCAGGTGGGACCGCCATGGATATAGGCGATGAGGCCGCGACTCTTCACCCGCGGGCGATAGAGCCAGCCCTGGATGTTGAGCCCGTCGGTCGCCTGCCAGCGATAGAGCGCGGCCGGTATGAAGTCACTGCTGATCAGACCGTTGGCGACGGACTCCAGACGGTCGGCGCTGTGGCTGAGATCGGTGCGCCGGTCGGTGGTGAGATCGACGCGGATGAGATGATGCACCTCGCGCGAACAATAGCTCTCCGCCACCCAGGAGCCATCCGGCAGTTCGGCGATCGGCAGCAGGCTCGCGGCATCGGTCTTGAACAGGGTTTCCGCGCCGGTGGCGATCTCCAGCCGGACCGCGCGCAAGATGCCGAGTTGATAGCCGATCACGGCGGCATAGCGGCCGTCATGGCCGGGAATGACGGCTTCGATATCCAGGTCAGGTTTGTCGACCAGCCAGGTGAGCTTGCCCTGGTGCAGATTGAAGACGCCGACCTGCTGCGTTTCCTCGGTTTCGCCCAGGACCAGCAGTAGGTCATCTGTCAGCCAATGGGCCCGTGCCTTCAGTTTGTCGCCGAGATTGATCAGCTCCACATCGCGATGATCGTCGGTCGGCGCGGCATCGAGATCGATCAGCCAGACCTGGGACCCGCCTGGCGCGCGGTCATGGCGATGATAGAGCAGATGGCGCCCTGACGGGCTGAGGCGCGGCCCGGGCTCGTCGAGCGACGTACTTTGGGCGAGGCTGCTGATGGTCTCGGTTTCCAGGTCCTGGGCGATGATATGCTGGCCTTCGATGGCCTTGCCGGTTTCCGGGTCCATGCTGGCGGCGTAATAGAGCGTCTTGCCATCGGGGGCGAAGCAGCCGCCGAAGACGTAATAGTCGTCCTGCAGGGCGGTGATGGGGCAAGGCTGGATGGCGGTCAGTTGCGCCTCGCGGCCGCGTGAGGGCAGCTTGCCGAGAAACAGTCGATCACGCTCGCTGGAGCCGATCGACTGCGCCAGCAGGATCTGGGTCCCGTCTTTCGAGAAACCGCGCACATAAAAATGATCACTGCCATCGGTCAAGCGGCGCGGCGGTTGCGTGCCGTCTGTTGCCGCAATCCAGACATTGCCGGTCTCATCGGGGCCGGTCCAGGTCCAGGCCAGCCAGCGACCGTCCGGCGAGACGCGCGGTGACCAGATGATCGGATATTGCGCCCAGGCGGCCGCAAACTGGCTGACGCTGCGGTGTTCAGGCAGGCTGGTCGCTTCGGCGAGGGCGTCATCAAGAGGCGATGTGGGCATGATCCAATCTCAACTCTGCAGGGGCCGGCTTGGCAGCGTGACAGTATCATCCAACTTCGCATCCTCGCAGACGGGGCGCGGCAAGCCGGATGTCATCTGCCGATCATAGCGCGCCGCGACGGCCGCGACAAATCACCTGCCGGGGTGACAGATGTGTGACGGAAGAGGTTCAGGGGCGCGGAGCAGTGACGTCTTCACACGTGATGACAGGCGACGAGATGGTCCCCACCGTGATCCGTCAGTTCCGGCGGCGTGGTACGGCAGATTTCCGTCACCTTGGGACAGCGGGTACAGAACCGGCAGCCGGCCGGCGGATTGACCGGCGAGGGCAGCTCGCCTTGCAGGACGATCCGCTGTCGCTGCCGTTCGAGCTTCGGATCGGGCAGGGGGATGGCGGAAATCAGGGCCTGTGAATAGGGGTGCAATGGCCGGCGATAGAAGCTATCGCGATCGGCGATCTCCATCACCTTGCCGAGGTAGAGGACGAGGATGCGATGGCTGATATGCCGCACCACGCTGAGATTGTGCGAAATGAAGAGCAGCGACAGGCCATGTTCGCGCTGCAGGCGCATCAGCAGGTTGATCACCTGCGCCTGGATCGAGACGTCGAGGGCGGAGACCGGCTCATCGCAGACGATCAGCTTCGGTTTCAGGATCATGGCCCGGGCGATACCGATGCGCTGGCATTGGCCACCGGAGAATTCATGGGGATAGCGGCCGGTCATCTCCGGCGCCAACCCGACCTGTTGCATCGCCTCGGCGACACGCTGCTGTAACTCCGCCTTCTTGATATCCGGCTGGAAGGTCTTTAGCGGCTTGCCGATGATCTTGCCGACCGTCATGCGGGGATCGAGCGAGGCCAGCGGGTCCTGGAAAATGATCTGCATGTTGCGGCGCTGTTCGCGCAACTTCCGGGCATCCAGACCCAGGAAGTCCTGGCCCATCCAGGCAACGGTGCCGCCGGTCGGCTCGATCAGCCGCAGGATGGCGCGCCCCAGGGTCGACTTGCCGCAGCCGGATTCGCCGACGATGCCGAGCGTCTCGCCTGGCTTGAGATCAAAGGAAACACCGTCGACCGCGCGCAGCTTCACGGCATGAGTAAGGAGGCTATGGCGCAGCGGAAAATGCACGCTGAGATCACGCACCGACAGCAAAGGGCCGGCAGCGTCGCTGGAGATGGAGGCGGATCCAGAGAAGGTCATGAGGACACACGCTGATTAAGGGCAGCGGGAAGGGCGTTGTCGTCGAGCGGGTGATGGCAGGCGACAAGATGTGTTGCGGCGCCATCTCGCAGGGGGCTCAGGGCTGGCTGCTCAGTACGGCAGTGCGCCTCGCG
>DATMUQ010000857.1:0-3341 GCA_035563795.1 Terriglobales bacterium
CCGGCGGCCAGGAGCACCGCCAGCCGCAGCCAGTCCCGGCGGCGAATGACTAGGAAGGCGGCCCAGGCGACGCCCAATTCGGGTCGGAACACCGCCGACGGCTCGATCGTTGCTGCAGTGCGATGCGACACGATGCTGGCGGCAAGATAAAGCACGACAGACAAGGCCAGCCGGATGTATCGATGGTCGAGATCACCCGTTCCCAGGCGTGTCTCAACCTTGGACGTCTCAGCAAACCCCATGCAACTCCCCAGTCTTCCGTCTTCTTGCGCGCTGCAACCCAGGTTTCAGGTCGGTGGCAATTCACCCAATTGCTCATGCAGAAGACAACATATTTTACGTGGCCTGGGACAAAAATCCATCGCTCTCTCGACCTCGACCGCGTAAACGATCATACGACAAGTCTCAAATCGATGTTTGAGGTCGCTCAGAGTCGGCGATCCTGAACGGCAGCGTTCCCGATCAAAGAGAGGGAAATTCTGGACAGGTTGGAAAGCGGCAAACAGCTCAGCCGCCTGACGATATACTGTCTTGATTATCGGCTGCCGAGGCGCGATTGCCTCCGTTCGCACTCGCTTCACTCAGCCTTGCAACAGGTTATTCCGCCGGCTCGCCACCCATCCGCTGCGATGCGTCCATGCCGCGTGCAGCCTCGCGCCGCCCCGTCTCCGGTGTTTCAAGCTGCGAGATCGGCTCTGCCGGTTCCTGGAAGAGATAGAACTGGTGGATCGGCGACATGTCGCTGATGACGAATTGCATCACCGCCTTGCCGCCCGGCGGCACCACGCCGTTGCTGAAGGTGATGCTGTCCTCCGGCTCATTGATGCGCTGGGCGCTGGAGAAGACGGAGCTGCCGGTAAAATCATCCGAGACGGACGCGCTCTGCCCGAAGCTCAGACCGTCGGAATAGTCGCTGTGCCGCGTCTCCACCTCGCGCAGCTCCACCCGGTAGCTGCGCCAGGTCTTGTCGGTGCGGTTGATGACAATCTTGCGCATGGCGAAAGCGGCGGTGTGGAAAGTGGCGATGCGATTACCGAAGGCGGCGCTGAAACCGCGGATGATGAGGATCGGATCATTGGGGCCGGTCACCTCCTCGGTGATCGTGATCGGATCCATGATCGTGCCGGTGCCAGTCACGCTCACCAGGTGAAAGCCGCCGCGCTCATCGCTGAAATCCAATCCCTCATCCATCAGATCGATAGCCCAGGTACGAGACGACATCAATGCTGGCAGGCAACTTGCCGCAACCAGCAGGATCAAGGCCTGCCGCAGGATGGGATGCCGGTGCATACACGCCCCCGCCGATGAAACTCAGGAGTCGAGATCAGAGCCATGATGGCGTGACTTCCCCGCCAGCTGCAAGCGCGACGCAGCGGACCATCCCTGGCGGGCAAACGGCGGCCACGACACGGCCAGCTGCCTTGCATACTCATGTTGCCCTGCACCGGGAGAGCGGTCCGCATGCGGTTCCGTCAATTGACAGCCGGCAGGGCGCCAGACTAAGCCCGTCCCAGCACAAAAGGGGATGAATCGACATGAGTTACGGACTCTATATCGGCCGCAACCTGACCGCCGATGGCCTTGCCTATCTCGCCGGCTATGGCGATGAGCCGTCGAGCCATTGGCTGGAGATCATCTCGCGCCGGCAGCATGGCGCCGAGTCAACCGTGACCGTCGGCGTGACGTCGCAAGCCGATCTCCCTGGCCTTTTATCGGAGATTCCGCAGGTGCGTGAAACCGCCCGGCATATCCGCGTCAGCTACAGCTATTACAAGGGCGTGCCGGCGCCGCTGACCAATGGCGGTCTCAACGAATATGGCGTCGCCGTGCGCGACATCTGGTCGACCTCGCGGCAGGAACTGATCGAGATGACGCCGACCGACCAGACCGGCCCGAATTACAGCGATCTCGCGCGCCTGGTCCTCGAGCGCGCCAAGACCGCCCGCGAAGGCGTCGAGCTGATCGGCGCTCTCATTGCCAGGCATGGCTATGCCGATTACGGCGGCAATTCGCATCTCATCGCCGATGCCAACGAAGCCTGGGTGGTGATCGAATGCGCTGGCGGCCAACAGCTCTGGGCGGCCGAGCGCCTCGGTCCCGACAGCATCCGCGCCTCGCGCCCCGGCTATATCGGCGTGATCCCGGTCGATCAGCCGGATCATCCCGATTTCCTCTATGCGCCCAACCTCGTCAGCTTCGCGGTTGCGCAAGGCTGGTACGATCCGGCCAAAAAGCAGCCTTTCAACCTCAACATGGTTTATGGCGACGGCAAGGGCCGCTGGGCCGGCGCCCAGTGGATCGAAGCGGAAATGACCGCCCGCGCCAGGCGGCCGGAAAAGATCGGCTTCACCGATATCGTCTGGGCCGTCCGCACCGAGAAGCTGACCGGCGACACCGCCGGCTATGGCCAGATCGTGCCGCTGATCAGCCCCGCACACGATGCCCTGCGCCATCTCTGGCATACGCCGATAGGCGCCGTCGCCGCGCCTTTCGTGCCGGTCTTCATGGGTGCGACCGAGATACCCGCCGAGTATCGCCAGCACCGCTATCTCACTGCCGGTGAATCCTCGCGCTTCCTCGATCTGCGTCATGCCTTGCGCGGCAACAAAGAGAGCGCCTCGCAGGTGCCGCAAGGCGTCGAGGCGACCCGTTCTGCCGTCGCCGTCTTCAAGCGCGTCTTCAACCTGATGGTGCAGCATCACGAGCTCTTCCTGCCGGAAGTCACCGCCATCTGGGAAGCCGCCGAGCGCCGGCTGATCCAGGCGCATCCCGATGTCGTCGAGACCGCCGCTACATTGCTGAAAGCCGGCAAGGCCGATCTCGCCACCGGTTATCTCACCTATTACTGCCGCAGCGAATTGCTGGCTGCCCTCGATCTCGGCGAGACCCTGGCCGCCAGCCTGGATGCCCGCAGCCACCTGCTCTTCGGCATCAGCGAGAACCCCGATCCCCGCTCGGCGCCGCAGATCTGGTGACGGCGGAGAGCGTCAATAGGGCAGCGGCAGCGGATTGATATCCCGCGGCGATAAGGGCCGCGCCAGCCAGCCAAGCTTGACCGGCACGTCGTACAGCCGGCCGCGAGCAAAGCGCGGCGCTATTGGCCGCAATCCCGGCACGATGACCCGCATCACCGGCACGCCGATCGTATCGCGGGTGAGATCGACGGCATAAAAGGTCAGTCCCTGGCGCCGGCAGATGTCATGGCAGCCAGCGAGATCGAGTGCCGCGACCGCGCGGGGCATCGCTGTCCCTTGTACCGCATCGAGATGCGGGTGATCGGCGATCCTTGCCGCGCACCACCAATGCCACAGACGCCGCACTTCCGGCGCCAGATCGCTTTC
>DATMUQ010000858.1:0-4104 GCA_035563795.1 Terriglobales bacterium
CGCTGCTGCAGGATAAATCGGCTCTCCCGCCACCCCCGGAACAGCCGATGACAGCGGACCGGGTGCGCTGGGAACATATCCAGCGGGTCTATGAGCAATGTGACCGCAATGTGTCGGAGACCGCCCGGCGCCTGCGCATGCATCGCCGCACCCTGCAACGCATCCTTGCCAAATACGCTCCGCGCGGCTGAGAACCCGGCCAAACCTTCCCCGCCATTGAAAGCGGTACCGGGCGCAGCGGTTTGACGCCGCCGGCCCAGCCCAGTTATGCGCCATCGCCATCCGGGTGGCGGCGAAAATGCTGTTGTCTTTGCCTTCGCTGCATTATATCCAATTGGATATAGCGAGAGGGGAGCTTCTGCATATGACGCAAGACAATCTGTTGAATCGCGTATTTCCGACCCGCCGCCGCTTTCTGCGCTGGACCGGTCGCGTCGCCTTCGCCGGCCTGCTGCTCAGCGCCGGCTTGGGCATCGCGCTTAAGGATGCCTCGGCCGATGACAAGCCGAAGCTGACGATTTTCGGCGCTGCCAGCCTGCAGAACGCGCTGGATGAGATAAACACCGCTTTTGCCGCCAGTCATCCGGCAACAGTGACGGCCTCTTATGCCAGCAGCTCGGTGCTCGCCAAGCAGATCGAGGCCGGTGCCGCCGCCGATATCTTCATCTCGGCCGATCGCGACTGGATGAAATATGTCGCCGATAAGAGCCTGATCCGCGCCGACAGCAACAAGGATCTGCTCGGCAATGAGCTGGTGCTGGTGGGCAAGGCCGATGACACGGCGGCGTTCAAGCTGGCACCGGGTGCCGATCTGGCCGGCGCCCTCGGCTCCAGCCATCTTGCCATGGGCGAAGTGAAGAGCGTTCCCGCCGGCAAATACGGCAAGGCCGCACTGGAGAAGCTCGGCATCTGGGACAAGGTGCAGAGCAAGGTGGCCGGCGCCGAGAATGTTCGCGCCGCCTTGAAGCTGGTGGCGCTGGGCGAGGCCAAATACGGCATCGTCTATGCGAGCGATGCGGTAGTGGAGAAGCAGGTGCGCGTGGTTGATACCTTCCCGGAAGATAGCCACCCGCCGATCGTCTATCCGGCAGCGGTCACCAAGACAGCCGATGCCCGCACGGATGGCGGTGCCGCCCAGGCGCAGGCCTATCTCGATTACCTGCGCAGCGCCGATGCCGCTGCCGTCTTCAAGAAATACGGCTTCACGCCGCTGAACTGATCTCTCTTACTGATCTCTCTCGTCGACCTAACGCGACGAAAGCCTCAACCTGACCGGCCGGCGCCCTTGACGCCGGCCTTTTTCTTGGCCTCGGCCCCGCTTTGCGTCAGGCCGTCAAGCTGTGCCAGCGCGGTTGCGGCCGCCGTCCCGACCGCCTGGTCGAGCTCGTCAAGACAATGCAGGACGCTGCGTCCCGCGGGCGTCAGCGCGGCGCCGCCGCCGCCAGCACCACCCGGCGCTTTTTCCACCAGCGGATGGTCGAAGCTGGCATTGACCTCCTCGACCAGCAGCCAGGCCCGCCGATATGACATTTTCATCGCCCGACCGGCGGCCGAAATCGATCCCAGCTCATCGATCAGCTGCAGCAATTGCCGCTTGCCGGGTCCCAGCCGCGCCCCACTGGTGAGGTCGATACGAAAGGAAAGAGTCGCCATCATGCCCGCTCTTAATCACGCCAGATTTCCCGCAGCGACGCTCCCTGCCATCGGGCTCGGCCGCGGATAAGTCCTTGATGTTATCGTGGAACCTGGGATGGCGGAAGCGCCACCGCTTTGCCGCCTAGTTTCAGCGGTCTTCCGGCGGCCGCTGCGTGCCGCTGCCCCAGGCCTGGAGCATGTTGTCGATCATCCGCCCCTGGAAGAGCGAAATGCCGAGGGCCTCGCCGGTGGCGATGGCCTGGTCGGTGCCGGCCCGGCACAGGATGACCCGTTCCCGGCCAATCCGCTGGATCGCCTCACGCAGGTCCTTGGCGTATTTGCCGCGGGCATGGTCGGCCAAAGCCGGTGCCCAGGCCACTTTGACGAGGTCGAAACCGAGCAGGTTACGGTCGATCAAAGGCAGCATGAGGTGATGCACGCCGTCGATCACCAGCTTGTAGCCGCGTTCCTTGAGGAAATCCCGGGCGAACAGATAGTCGCCCGGTTCTGCGAAGACCTCGATCGCCGGCAGCTCGATCGACAGCACCCCCCGGTCCTTGCCGTTGATGACCCGGTCGAATTCCAGGAATTCCGGCCCGGTCACCGTCGCCAAGGTGAGGTTGAGGCTGGCAAGGCGCAGCAGCTCGCGATATTCGCGCTGCGAGATCAGCGCCAGCATGCGCTGGTCGAGCACCCGTGAGAGGTGCTGGAACAGCCATTTATCCGAGGTGACGTCATAGCCCGGCAACACGGTGTCGGCGAGATAACGCATCGAGAAGAAGATTTCGTGAAAGACCGGCGTCGGCCGGCTGCCCGGCACCAGGGCACAGATCTCCTGGCGGCGCAGCACATTGGCTAGATCGGCGCGTTCGATGGCCCGCTCAAGCAATTGCAGATTGCTGGGATCGAGCATGACGCTCGCGCGCTTGCGACGGCGCCCCAGCGGCGGATGCGCAACGGTTGTCGGCACCTGACTTGCCAGGATTGCCTCGCGCGCGAGATTGACCGCCTGGACCCGGGCGAGAAAGACCGGATAGTCGATCTCCAGGTCATACCAGGTGAAGAATTCGTCCTCGCCGCGCCGGCCGCTGCGGGCCGCCAGCAGCGGGTCCTCGCTGAAGAGATACTTGATCCGCAGTAGACAGGCGTCGATATCGGACGCACTCGCGCCTTTGCACAGCACGAACACATTGTTGCTGGCGACAGTATAGATGCCAGCATCGAATTGCTTGACCAGCGGCTCCAGCGTCTTCTCGATGATGCGTCGGTGTGGCGGGCGCTGGTGATGTGGCCGCAGCAGCGAGACGTTGATTTCGACCGCCTGCCAGCCTTCCCGGTAACGATCCAGCCGCTGGGCGTAATCCAGCAAGACTTCCTCGTCCGACAACCTGCGTCTGTCCTTGAACCAGTCACTCATGAATCATTGCGCCCCGGGCGGGGATTCACCGCTAGCCACGGCCCCCAACCTCAGCCGCAACCCTCGCAGCTTTGTTCAACTTGGTTAAAAGTCGATGAATCGGCCGGTTTGTGTTGTCCAACCCGGCCCTGCATGGACGGGAACAACCCCGCCATGGACCCTGATCGCTGCGTTTCCTGACCGTCAAGTGCGCCGGCTAACGGGTGTGCAGCCACCAATTATGTTCATTGATCGAATAGACCGGCAGATAGTGCTTGATCGAATTGGCCGGCACCACCGATCCGATCTGGTTGTCGAGCAGCATCGGCTCGTTATTGACATAGACCACCAGCACGGCATGACCGAGTTGAAGGTTGAGGTCGCGCAAGGCGACAACGCGCATGTCGTCGATCGGCACGCCGAGCGCCTTCAGGGCCATGTATTTGGCGATCGCGAAGTCCTCGCAATCGCCATTCTTCTTCAGGAACTCGAAGGGCGTTGCCCAGTAATCCTCGACCCCCCAATTGTTGATGTCGAGGATGTAAGGATGCAGGTTCATCTCGCGATTGACCTCGCGCAACTGGGTCGCGAGGTCCTTGCCTTTCAAGCGCTCGATCAGCTCGTTCCAGCCCTTGGTGGTGCAGGTCGAGCTCTCGCAGGGCGCACCGTTCTTCCAGCGCGCCAGCATGCTGTTCCACTTGGGGAACTTCTGCATATTGTTGGATTGCAGCTCGAAACTGCCGAACAGCTTGGGATAACTGCGCGCAGCGGCGGGATGGGCCGGGAAGCTGAGCAGGATGCAAAAGACGAAGGCGAGCACAGGCACGACGTTCGCACGCGACGCACGAACGCCTGCATCCCTGATCCGGCACGGGCTTGGTTGAGCCCCCCTTGCCAGGACGTTGATCAGCTTCGCGAGCATTTCGCCCTTGCTACGACCTCTGGCCTTCCTGCCGGGCCTGCTACGTCGCGGTCCCTACCGCTAAGGTTGTATCGAATGAATCGACAGCGGACAACCAATCTAATTTTAGCTATATTGGGCACGCGCGGAGTGGCCGGGGGCGGCCATTCCG
>DATMUQ010000859.1:0-2022 GCA_035563795.1 Terriglobales bacterium
GGCGACCAGCAGCATCTCATAGCCGGTGGCGAGCGCCGAGACCACATGGCCGATCATGAAAAGCCCCATCAGGCCCAGCAGCAATTTCTTACGGCCGAGATGACCGGTCAAGGCGGTGATCACCGGTGCGCCGAAGGTGACGCCGAGCGCATAGACGCTGACGATGAGACCCGCCAGCGGCAAGGTGATGTGAAGATCTGAGGCCACTGTCGGCAGCAAGCCGACGATGACAAACTCCGTGGTGCCGATCGCATAGGCCGCGATGGTGAGGGCAAAGAGCGCAAGAGGCATGACGCATCCATCCTCGCCCGTCCAAAGCGGGCGTTGTTGCTGAGGCGCCGCCAGGTGAGGGCGGTGCGGTTGAAGGCTGAAAAGCGGGGCGGGATCACCCCGTTCCTGGAAGGGAATATGCGGTGGATGCGGTTCCGCGATAAGGTGCCGGAATGGAAGAATGATTATGAAATGAAATCATAAATACGTAAAAAGTCGCGCAAAAATAATGCTGTAAACCTTGTCGGGCAAGGTCTGCAGCCGGAACCGGGTGTCAGTATCCTGAGGGAGACGGCGGCCGCGCCCTATTGGGCGCTGCCCGCCGGCGGCAGCGCCAGCAACTCCTTGAAGGCCCAGCTAGGAATATCGCCGGAATTGGTTGGTGTGTCGTGCCATGGGTTGCCCTGCGTCCCAAGCGCGCGACCGGCATCGAAGGCGGCGCGCATCTGCGCCGGGTCGAAGGCGAGCGGGTCGTTGCCGATATTCACATTGTCCGGAATCTCGACCGTGTTGAAGGAATAGCCCAGCAGCCGCGTCCCGAAATAAGACCTGTTCAGGGCCGTCTGCATGGATTGCTCCATCATCACGCTGATGGTTGTCGCGGCGATCTTGCCGAGCGCCCGGACCAGGGCCTCGGGCGGCTCCGTGACCTTGCCGTTATTGATCAGATAGAGATTGCCCGGACCGAAGAGCGGCGGATTGGGTTTGCGCGTTCCGCCCATTCCCGGAACAACCAGATTCGACCTTGCGGCGCCATCGACGAACAGATGTCCGTCGATTTCCACCGGCGGAAAGACGATCGGGAAGGAGGCCGAGGCGAGCAGCACGTCGCGGTAGAGCTGCAGATCCCCCGCTTTGGCAATCATCGTCATGTTCCAGACCCAGGTCTGGCCGTAATCGATGTTGGTGGTGCCGACGAAGAGCATGCGGTTCTCGTCATAGGCCGCAGCGACGCGCTTCAAGGTATCTGCCGTGACATATTTGGCAATCATGGCCCGCAAGGGCGTGGTGTCCTTGAGCGAGTCGGCAGAGAGCAGGCTGAGGATGCCGCGGTTCTCGTAGATATCGGCGCTGGTGACCTTGGTATACATCTCTTCCAGCGTCGCATCATCGGCCGGCGTGCCGAGGAAGGCGTGAGTGGCCAGCAACGCACCGGTGCTGACTCCGCCGACGACATCGAATTGCGGCCGCTTGCCGCTCTCGCGCCAGCCGATGAGGAAGCCGGCGCCGAAGGCACCGTTCTGACCGCCGCCGGAGAGGGAGAGCAGGTTCAAGGCATGGCCGCGCTTGCGCTCCAGGTAGCGGATAATGTTGTCGCCGGGAACCGCCGTCGCCTCGGCATAGATACTCGAGGGCTGGCTGGGATTGAGCGGCTCATAGCCATTGGGGAGAATCGCATATTGTGGCGCCGACTGGGAGAGTGTTCGCGGCGGTGGCGATGAACATGCCGCCAGTAGCAGCAAAGCGAGAACGGCCGGTAAACCCCAAAAACCCGCGTGTACCGAGAACCCTGTGCGTCCCATGCATCCCCCGCCTGGAAGCAACGTTGCTATAGAGCGAAAAGCCCGGTCGTCGATTTTTGTTTATCCGGGGCTTTTCGCCAAACCCCATATGGCGCTTATCCTGTCGCAATTCCGCAGGCTTCGCAACGTCACCTTTGTTGACAAAAGCATGACGTCGCGCCCATCGAGATTCCGACGAATCCGGCGTGGTTCCGGCAGGTTCTGGCGGCGGGCTTTCTCTAGGCCGGCG
>DATMUQ010000860.1:0-8875 GCA_035563795.1 Terriglobales bacterium
GCCGGAGCTGATGGAGAGTAGCTAAACCCTGGCGCGGCCAAGAGGCGGGACATCCCCGCCTCTTTTTTTGGCTCGATCCTTGAATCCGAGTATATTTCGATATATCTAACTATTGATATATCGAAACTGTAACGGAGAAAATTCGATGTTTTTCAAACACTTCCATGAAGGTCGGTGCCGCGACGGCCATGATCATGAAGGCCGGGGCCATGGTGGCCGTGACCGGCGACATGCCCGGGACGAATTCGGCGGCGGCCGTCCTTTCGGCCGTGGCCATCACCATTTCGGGGGCAAGTTCGGCCGCCGCATGGGTCGCTTCTTCGATCACGGCGACCTGCGCTTCGTGGTCCTGCAGCTGATCGCCGACAAGCCGCGCTACGGCTATGAGGTGATCAAGGAGATCGAAGAACGCCTGGGCGGCGCCTATAGCCCCAGCCCCGGTGTCGTCTATCCGACCCTCACGTTGCTCGAGGAACTGGGCTACGCCACGGTCAGCAATGCCGAGGGCAGCAAGAAGCTCTATGCCATCACCGATGAGGGCAAGGCCTTCCTCGCCAGCAACCAGCCGACCGTGCAGGCGATCTTCAGCCGCATCGCCGAAGCCGGCGCGGCGCAAGGCGGTGGCCCCGCCCCGCAGATCCTGCGGGCGATGGAGAACCTGAAAATGGCGATCCGCTTCCGCCTCGCCCAAGGCCCGCTCAACGAGACGCAGATCCGCGACATCACCACGGCGCTCGACGCGGCCGCGCAGGAAATCGAGCGCGTCTGAAACGACATTCTTGAAACGAGAGAAAGGAACCGCTCATGACTGAGACGACATCCCTCGCCTCCACAAACACTGTGGCACCCGCTGATGAGATCAAGTTGAGCTCGACCGCCAGCGTGGCGACCAAATCGGCGTTGCGCTATCTCGGCCAACTCTGCAAGCATTTCGGCCATAAGGTGCCGGCTTCGATCGAGGGTGACCATGGCTGGATCGCCTTCGATTTCGGCCGCTGCCATCTTGCGGCGAATGACGAGGAGCTGAGCCTGCACAATGCGGCATCGACGATGGAAGGACTGGAAAGACTGGAAAAAGTGATCGCCAGCCATCTCGAGCGCTTCGCCTTCCGCGAAGAGCTCACCATCACCTGGCAGCGCGAAGACTGAACGCTGCCATCAGCTGCAGGCGATGATTACAGGCGACGATCTCCCGCGACGCGGTCGTCGTCCATGCGCCAGGCGAGGCTGATGAGAACGGCGGCCGCCACGGCGACGCCGATATAGATCGCCCGGAGACCACCGGTCAGGTCCTGGCTGTAGCCGCCGAGCAGATTGCCGAGAATCCCGCCGATCCCCACCATCACATTGCTGAAGCCGAAGATCGTGCTGCCGTGTTCGGGCGGCAGCATCTTCGCCACATAAGCCGGCGTCAGGCCATAGATCGAGCCATAACTGACGCCGAAGCAACCGGCGGCGATGAAAGGCAGCAGGCTCATCGGCACGAAGGCCATGATCGCCCCGGCCGAGAACAGCAATGCCAGGCTCACCATCATCGTCCGGCGGATGCCGATGCGGTCGGCCAGCAGGCCTAGCACCGCACCGCCAGCCGCGGCAGTGGCACCGAACACCGTCCAGAGATGACCGGTGGCAATGACGCTATAGCCGAGCTCGTTGCGGAGATAGGCGGCGAGATAAGTCTGGAACGGCAGATAGCCGATACTGATGCAGAAATTGAACAGCCAGAAGAGCCGCACCCGCTTCGAGCGCAACAGCGCCGCCAGGGCCGCACGCTTGAAGATGGACGGCGCCCGCACAGCCGTGGTGCCGGCGCGGCGGGCCATGCCGAGGCGGCGCATCACCAGATAGCCGATCGCGGTCAAGAGCAGGGTGATGAGGCCGAGATCGAGCCAGACCTGGCGCCAGCCGATCGTCAACAGGAGCGGTGGCACCACGAGGCCGTTGACCAGCGCACCATAGCCGCCGGCACTGGAGAAGATGCCGAAGACCATGGCGCGACGATTTTCAGGAATGAAACGGCTCACCACTTCCACCATCGGTACCCAGATCGCCGCGGCAGCAGCAGCCAGCACCACCAGGCCGAGACCCAGCAGCCAGACCGCATGCACCCCGGCAATCGCCGCCAGCGCAATGCCGGAAACCAGGATCGACAGGAAGACCAGGCGGATGCCACCGAGCCGCGGCGTCAGCGGTCCGGCAATCAGAGCGGCGACCAGATAGCCGGCCTGGGCCAGGCCCGACATCAAACCGACGGCGCCGTAATCGAAACCGAGCTCCGCTCGCATATCCGGCAGCAATACGGCGAAGAGATAGAGGCCGAGGCCATAGGCCGCCGCCAGATAGCAGGTGAAAAAGAAGATGACGGCAAGGCTGCGGGCGGCGGTCGGTTGATCGCTCATGATGGAAACGGCGGGTGGCCTCTGCCGAAGCTGCGAGATGGGATCATCGCATCATAGCCGGGCAGGGCAGGGGGCAAGCTGGCGCAGGACCGACATAAAGCTGTCCGTTGCCGCTGATTGGTTGCTGGGAGGTTTCGAGCGACGAGGCTTGTTTTCTACTGTCACCCTCGGACTTGATCCGAGGGTCCATGGTAGATGGCGAGTCGGATGTAGCCATGGATGCCCGGATCAAGTCCGGGCATGACAAGGGGGGATTTTCTCAGATCGCCGAGACAGTTGAAGCGCCAGCAACCAACAATCGTCACCCCAATCGCCGGCCGCTCTCCGGATCGAACAGGCTGGCGCGGGCGATTTCGGCGCGGAAGCGGGCGATGCTGCCGGCCTGCTGCAGATCGCTCGGCCGCAGCCGCGCGGTGATCGCATCGTCGCCGAGCTTGAGCGATGCCAAGGTATCGGCGCCGGTCGGCTCCAGCACTTCCACCAATGCCTCGAAATCGGCATGGCGCGCATCCGGCGCAGTGCCGGGCTGGGCGAGGGCGATGGTCTCGGGACGGATGCCGAGCACCACCTTCTGGCCCGGCTGAGCCGTGCCGATGATATCGGTGGGCAGAGGCATGAAACCGGCTTTGCCGGCGCCATCCGCCGCCAGCGCGATACCGATACGGCCACCTTCCTGCGCCAGCGACCCGTGGATGAAGTTCATGCCCGGCGAACCGATGAAGCTGGCGACATAGAGATTGGCCGGCCGCTCATAGATCTCTTGCGGGGCGGCGAATTGCTGGACTACGCCGTCGCGCATGATGGCGATGCGGGTGGCGAGCGTCATCGCCTCGATCTGGTCATGGGTAACATAGACGATGGTGGTGCCGAGGCGCTGATGCAGTTTCTTCAGCTCGGTGCGCATCTCGACGCGCAATTTCGCATCGAGGTTGGAGAGCGGCTCGTCGAACAGGAAGACCTTGGGATCCCGCACCATGGCGCGACCGATGGCGACACGCTGGCGTTGGCCGCCGGACAGGGCGCCCGGCTTGCGCTCCATCAGATGATCGATCTGCAGGATGCCGGCGACCTTCTCGATCGCCGCCTGGCGGGCCTTCTTCTCGACGCCGCGCATCTCCAGGCCGAAGCCGAGATTGCGGGCCACCGTCATGTTGGGATAGAGCGCGTAAGACTGGAACACCATGGCGATATTGCGGTCCTTGGGATGGACGCGGACGATCGACTGGCCGTCGATCTTCACATCGCCATCGCTCGGCTCCAGCAACCCGGCGATGATGTTGAGCAGGGTCGACTTGCCGCAACCGGATGAGCCGAGCAGCACCAGGAATTCGCCATCGGCGAGGTCGAGATCGATGCCTTTCAGCGTGTCGACCTGGCCATAGCGTTTCTTGACCCCGCTAATCGTCAATGTTGCCATCAGTCTGATCCTGCCAGTTTGATTCTGCCGCGGGCAGCTTATGCCGCGCTGTTTCTAAAAGGGTTACGCCGCCGCCACGTCATAGCGCCGCGGCAAGGTCGAAACCGCCCGCGAGGCGATGCCGACGCCGGCCGCGACACAAGAGCGGAGATCGAGACGCCGCGCTGCCGCCGCCAGATAACCGGCATTGAAGACATCGCCGGCGCCGATCGTATCGACCGGTGTCACCTGCGGCGCTGCCACCGTCACGGTCTCAACGGACCCATCGGCCCGCAAGCGACGTCCCATCGCCCCGGCCGGGCCCTGCTTGGCCACGATGGTGGCATGTTCCGGCAGGGCGGCGCTCAAGGCCTGCATCGCCGCTTCGACCGTATCGGTCTCGGTGAACGAGGTGATCTCCACCTCGTTCAGCAACAGGTGATCGCAGGTCGGCAACCAGTCGCGGGTGCGCCGCCGTGTCTCACGGGTCCAGCCGCTGGGCGGCCAGCCGGTATCGAGCGCGATCTCAACCTCATGCTGCTTGAGCCAGGCGAAGAGCTCGGGATAATCGGCGGCGAGGCGGTCGGTGAGATAGCAGCCGCAGATGAGGGCGATGCCGCCCCGCAGGGCCTCGATATCGAGCGAACGCTGCACCGTCGAGAAATCGAGATGCGGCATATGGCCGGGAATGGTGAAGAAGGTGCGCTCGCCATCGGGATGGGTGACCCCGACCGAGAACGTCGTCGCCGTCTCCTCGACCGGCCAGCGGTCGCAATGTCCGGGGAAGCTCTGGCGCAGCCAGTCGCCGAACTGATCGCGGCCGGTATTGCCGGCGATCTGGTAAGGGACATCCACCGCCTGCCAGGCGAGCGCGGTATTGCCGGCGGCCCCGCCGACCCGCACTTCGCCATGCTCGACCAGGATCTCCGTGCCCGGCTGCGGCCAGGGATCGGCAGCACCGATGATGATGTCGACATTGACATTGCCGATCACCGCCAGCGGTCGCATTCCAGATGTTGTCGTCTTGCCGGTCATCCGCGGCCGCGCCTCACCCCGATCCCCAAGCTGCTTACTCGACCCGCGTGACCTTGCCGCTGCGCACCGGCGTGCCGACATCGGCAACGCGCTGGCCGGCAAGCTCGATCACCAGGCGCTGGGCGGCCGGCAACATGGCGAGGCTGGCAGCAAGGCCGCCCGCCTTCTTGAAGGTGACGTGCACTGCGCCGGCCTTGGCGGCCTTGCTGGCGCTGCCAGTGGCATCGAACAGCACCGTCGGCGAGCCGGCAGCAACCGCCTGGCTCGCGAGATCGTCGCCGAGGGCCGCAGCAGCTTCGTCGGCGCGGAAGATGACGACGCCGACCTTAGCACCCAGGATTTCCATCGGGCCGTGGCGGAACTGGCCGCCTTCCAGCGCATAAGCCGGCATGCGGCCGAGCTCCATGGCGCCCAAGGCCGCAGCCTCACCGAGGCCGCGCAGATTGCGACCAGAGAAGACCACGGCAGTGCAATCCTTCAGGTGATTGGCAGCGGCGGTGAGATCGGGATTTTCGGGATGTTCCAGCACCGCCAGCGCCGCCTTGCTGTCGACACCAAGCTCGTTCAGCACCAGCTGGTGCAGGGTCAGGCTGATGAGCAGGCTGCGGGTGGCGCAGAAGGCCTTTTCCGAACCGCCGCGGCCGATCAGCGAGGTGCAGGTCTTGGCCAGGGTCGAGGTGTCTTCCATGGTGAGGCCGAAGGTGTCGGCATGCGGCTTGAAGTCTTCGAACAGGCGATGCACCTCGGCCGATTCACCCGATTGCGAGGTGACGATCACCGTCGCATCTTCCAGCGGCAGCGGCGAATAAAGCTGCTCGGAGAGCGAGACGGCGAGGGCCTTCACGCCCAAGGCGCGGTAATCCGGTTCCGCCATGCGGTTGACCGTCTGCGAGCCACCCATGCCGAGCAGGATGAGCCGGCCGGTGCGACGCACCGAGGCAGCAATCTTCTTCGCCACCTCGCCATTAGTCCAATAGGAGTCCAATGAATCCTTGTGCTGCTTCGACATTTCGAAACGGAGAGCGGCGAGGCCGGGGCCGACCTGGCCCGTTGCAGCGGAATTGGTCATGACGATTATCCTTTGACGCCACCGGCGGTGAGGCCGGCGATCAGTGAACGTTGCAGGAAGAAGCCGATCAGCACCGGCGGCACCGCCGCCAGCACGCCGGCGGTGGCGATCAGGCCGTAATCGGAAACCCGGCCGCCGGCGAGGGCGGCGATTTCCACCGGCAGGGTCTGGGCCCGCTGATCGGAGGTGAAGAGCAAAGCGTAGAAGAATTCATCCCAGGCCAGCAGGAAGGCAAAGAGGCCCGCCGTCGCCAAGGAGGGGCCGGCCAAAGGCAAGGTGATGCGGCGCAGGATCTGGTCGAGGCGGGCACCATCGATCATGGCGGCGAGCTCGATCTCGACCGGGATATTGTCGAAGCTGCTCTTCATCAGCCAGGTAGTGAAGGGAGCAAGGATGCTGAGATAGACCACCGCCAGGCTGAAGACCGAGTTCAACGCACCCAGAGCACTCAAGGCGAAATAGATCGGCACCACCAAGGCGACCGGCGGCAGCATATAGGTAGCGACCACGGCATAGAGGGCGAGCTTCTGCTGGCCCGGCGACCGCGACACCGACCAGGCGGCGGGGATCGCCACCAGGAGCGCGCCGATGGTGCCCATGCCCGCCACCAGCAGGCTGTTGCGCAAGGCGGAGAGGAAGGCCTGGCCGATGGTATTCTCGGCCAAAGTCAGCAATTCGCTATAGCGATGGAAGTCCATCACCTGCGGCAGCCAGTTCAGCGGCTTGGTGGTGAGGTCATTGGTGCTGCTCACACTCATGATCAGCATCCACAGGATCGGCGTCAGGATGAAGATCGCCAGCAGCACGGCGGCGACATAGATGAAAGCCTGAAACCAGGGCGATTGGCGTTCCATCGTTCTGTCCTATTTCAGCTCGCCCTGCTTGCGCAGCAGCGTGACATAGGCGGCGATCAGCATGGCGCTGATCAGCACCATGAGCAAGGCGATCGAGCCGCCGAGGCCGGCATTCTGGAATTTGAAGGCCTGTTCATAGACCAGTATGGCGACGGTTTTGGTGCTATTGGCCGGGCCACCCTGGGTCATCACCCAGATGATGTCGAAGACCTTGAAGGCCTCGATGATGCGTAGCACGATCGCCACGGTCAGCGGGCCGAGCAGGTAGGGCAGCACCACGGCCCGGAAGCGCGACCAGGGGCCGGCACCGTCGATCAGCGCCGCCGCCTTCAATTCGCGCGGCACCGATTGCAAGGCGGCAAGCGCGATCAGTGTCACCAGCGGGAAATTCTTCCACACATCGGCGAAGCAGACGGCGAGCAGAGCGGTCTGCGGCTCGCCCAGCCAGGAGCGATAGGCGTCGATCAGGCCGAATTGCGTGAGCAATGCGTTGAGGGCGCCGAAATCGGGATTGTAGATCAGGCGCCACATGGTGGCATTGACCACGGTCGGCAGCGCCCAAGGCAGGATGATCAGGCCGCGCAGCAGGTTGCGGCCGCGGAAATTCTGGTCGAGCAGCAAGGCGGTGCCGAGGCCGAGCAGGAATTCGGCGCCGACCGAATAGAGCACGAAACGGATGGTGGTCCAGACCACGGCATAGAAGGCCGGGGCGGCCAGCACGCGCTGGTAGTTATGGAGACCGAGCCAATGCACATCGCCGCCGAGCAACTGGGCATCGGTGAAGCTGACGGCAACGGTCTTCGCCATCGGCCAGCCGATGATGAAGGTCATGATGGCGAGGAGGGGAGCCAGCAACAGCCAGCTCCGCAGACTCATCCAGTTTCCATTCATCATCGGCCGTCCAGGTGGAGCTCGTATTTAAATCAACAGACCGAGACTTAGAGACCGCCGCCGCCGGCCGAATCGGCCGCCGTCTTCAGCGCGTCTTCCGGCTTCGCCTGCTTCAGCAGCGCGTTGTGGATGGCGAGCTGCAAAGCGGTCGAGAGCTGGGTGTAGGTCGGGGTGGTCGGACGCGGATACATGATGCCGAGCGAGGTTTTCGCCGCCTTCACCAATTCCTCCTGGCCCTTGGTGACGCTGGGATCGCTATAGGACGCGCCCCAGATCGGCAGGCTGAGCTTGGCATATTTGTTCTGCACCGCCTGCGAGGTCATGTAGGTGATGTACTTCCAGGCTTCGTCCTGATGCGTGCTGGTAGCCGGAACGCCGAGGCCCATGGAGCCGTTGACGGCCGAGGCCTTGCTCTTGCCATCGATGCCGGGCGCCGGCACCACGCCGACCTTGCCGACGATCTTCGATTCCTTGGGATCGCCATTGGCCATAGCATACATATAGGTCCAGTTCAGGGCGAAAGCCGCTTCACCGGCCGAGAAGACACGGCGCACGTCTTCCTCGAGATATTCCTTGGAATGCGGATTGCTGAGGCCCTTCTCCTGGGAATCGACCATGTAGTCGAGGGCATCGAGACCGCCGCCCGACTGGAAGGCCGGCTTGCCGCTGTCGTCGAGGAACTTGCCGTCATAGGCGGCGACCAAAGTCGTGTAGTCACAGATCACCGCTTCCTGCTGCGCCCAGCTCCAGACGATCGGGAATTCCACGATCTTCTTCTGCTTGATGATCTCGGCATCCTTCTCCAGCTCCGCCCAGGTCTTCGGCGGATTGGCGATACCGGCCTTCTTCAGCATTTCCTTGTTGTAGAAGAGATACTTGGTATCGAGGATCCAGGGCATGCCATAGGCCTTGCCCTGGTAATCGACGGTGGTCCAGGCACCCGGCAGGACGCCCTTCTTCATCTCGTCGGTGATCTTGTCGCTGACATCGGTGAGGACCTTGTGCGCCGCGAATTCGGCCGGCCAGATCACGTCGAACAGCACCACGTCATAGCCGCTGCCGGCGCCCTGCGCCAAAGTGATCTTGTCGTGCAGGCCTTCATAGGGAACGAATTCGGCCTTCACCTTGATGCCGGGATTGGCGGCTTCGAAATCCTTGGTCATGGCGCGGACATCGTCCTCGCTATAGGCCGCCTGGCTCATGAAGAGCGCATTGATCGTGGTATCGGCGG
>DATMUQ010000861.1:0-2377 GCA_035563795.1 Terriglobales bacterium
GACTCGTTGCCGGACATGCCGGACACGACTGGAATGTGGAAAATCGTGGAAGGGCTTGCGGGTGAACTGCCCTGACGTCCAATCCGGATGGAAGGAGGTATGGGGCGAGTGACCGGTCTCGAACCGGCGACCTCCAGAGCCACAATCTGGCGCTCTAACCAACTGAGCTACACCCGCCATAAGCCGGGTGGGTGTAACCGAGACGGCTGGTTGCCGTCAAGCGATAAGCCGATCCTCAATGCCGAGACCGGCAAAACGGCTGGACTAGGCCGGTTTCCCTGGCCGATCAGGCGCTTGCTGCCAGCCGAGAAACCAGCTCTCTGCCAGCCCGCTGCGCCCGCTCTGGCGCCGCGGCGACATTGTCGCGCCCTGACAGGTCGTCATTTCGCAAAATCAGGTCGGTCGCCGCCGCAAATCCGCTTTGATTCTCAGTACACTCACGCCCGATCCGGTTACCACCGCCGAAGGGCCCGTCAGGGGTTTGAGAGGGGGGCCGGCCACGACCTCTCATATATAAGGGTTTAGCAATGCTTCATCTGGCAAGCGGCATGGGCCGCCTTGGAACGGAATCGGCCTTCGAAGTTCTCGCGCGTGCCAAGGCTCTGGAAGCCCAGGGCAAGAGCATCGTTTCGCTGTCGATCGGCCAGCCCGACTTCCAGACCCCGGGTCATATCGTCGAAGCCGCCATCAAGGCGCTGCGCGACGGCCATCATGGCTATACCCCGGCCAACGGCATCCCGCAGGTCCGCGAGGCCGTCGCCGCCGATCTCAACAAGCGCCATGGCGTCAATGTCGATCCGGGCAATGTGCTGGTCGTCCCGGGCGGCAAGGTCACCATGTTCTTCGCCATCCTGATGTTCGGCGAGCCGGGTGCTGAGATCATTTATCCGAATCCGGGCTTCCCGATCTATGAATCGGCGATCAAGTTCACCGGTGCGACCCCCGTCCCGATGCCGCTCCTCGAGAAGAACGGCTTCGGCTTCAAGGCCGAGGACGTGCTGAGCCTGATCACCCCGAAGACTCGCCTCATCATCATCAACAGCCCGGCCAACCCGACCGGCGGCATCGTTGAGAAGGCCGAGATCGACCGGCTGGTCGCCGGCCTGGAGAAGTTCCCCGACGTCGCCATCATGAGCGACGAGATCTATTCGGAGATGCTCTATGACGGCAAGATCCACACCAGCCTGCTGAAGTATCCGCAGCTCGCTGATCGCCTGATCATGCTGGACGGCTGGTCGAAGACCTATGCCATGACCGGCTGGCGCATGGGCTACTCGGTCTGGCCGAAGCATCTGATCGACCAGGCCACACGTCTGGCCATCAACTGCCATTCCTGCGTCAATGCCTCGGCCCAGTGGGCCGGCGTCGCGGCCCTCACCGGCCCGAAGGACGAAGTCGCCAAGATGATGGTGGCCTTCGACGAGCGCCGCCGCTTCGTCGTCGGCGAGTTGAACAAGCTGCCGGGTGTCAGCTGCATCACCCCATATGGCGCCTTCTACGCCTTCCCGAATATCAGCGGCACCGGCTTCAAGTCGAAGGAACTGGAACTGAAGCTGCTCGACGAAGCGGGCGTCGCCTCGATCGCCGGCACCAGCTTCGGCAAGTATGGCGAGGGCTATATCCGCATCTCCTATGCGAACTCGATCGAGAATATCGGCGAGGCGATGCAGCGCATCGGCAAGTGGCTGGCGGCGAACCGCAAGGCCGCCTGATAGCACTGATGCATCATTGAATGAGAGAGGCCCGCAAGGCGACTTGCGGGCCTTTTCCTTGCCCTTTCCGGCGATCTTCTTCTTGTCGCTTCCCGGCCCTTTTATTGCCACGATTGGCCAATAGGTCTTGATGCCGCTGCGCAATGCAGTGCCTGCATATTCCTGGGGAGTTTCAAATGAGTCTGATGTTGACCCGCCGCGCGGCGCTGATCGGTGCTGCCTGCCTGCTGCCCGTCACACGCCTGAGCGCTGCAAGCCTGACCGGGGAGGAAGCCCTGCAGACAGCCGAGAAAAAACTGGCCGGGCTGGAGAAGCAGCATGGCGGCCGTCTCGGTGTCATGGTGCTGGACACCGAAACCAAGGCCCATTTCGGCCGGCGTATCGACGAACGTTTCGCCATGTGCAGCAGTTTCAAATGGCTGGCCGCAGCCTATGTCCTCAAGCGCGTCGATGAGGGCAAGGAACAGCTCGACCGCAAAGTCAGCTACAGCGAAAAGGACCTCATGTCCTATGCGCCCGAGGCGAAGAAGCATGTGAGCGAGGGCGGCATGACCCTCGGCGATCTCTGTGCCGCCGCGGTCGAGTGGAGCGACAACACCGCCGCCAATCTGGTGCTGGCCTCCTTCGGGGGCCCCAAGGCGCTGACGCAGTTCCTGCGCGCGAGT
>DATMUQ010000862.1:0-5451 GCA_035563795.1 Terriglobales bacterium
CCTGCGCCTTGTTGCCGCCTTGTACCGCCGTAGCTGTGGCCGTGGTACCGGTCTGCGCGTCGTCTTTCTGCGGCGCGGCCGGATCTGTCACGGGTTTCGCCGGATCAGTGCCGGTGCCGGTGTCCGCACTGGTGCCCGTCCCTGCATCCGCATTCGCGCCATTTGCCCCAGTACCATTTGTTGCGGTGCCATTTGTTCCGGTGCCATTTGCCCCGCCGGCATTTCCATCAGCCGCGCCGCCAAGCGATGCCGATGAATGCGCCGTCGAGGTGCCGCCTGCCGTCGCCAGCTGCCGGCCATAGGTGCCGGCAATCATCTCGGAACCCAGCATCGTCACCATGGTGTCGCCATAGCGGCTCAGTACCAGCGCATAGCTGATCGGCGACAGGGCGCCGTTCGAATAAGCCTCGCAGGCGCGGAACAAGCCGTCACGCAGCAGCTGGATGGTCGGCAGGCGCTCGGTCAGTTGCGCCAGGGCCTCGCTGCGCGACACCGCCACGGCATTGGCCAATTTCGCCTGCATCTCCGCCGGAGTATTGGCCGGCTGGCCGCTGACATCGACCGAGACGCCGGAACTGAAGGCCGCCTGAATGGCCTTGGCGACATCGGGACTGGGCTCAGCGCAATTGACCTGATGCGGTTTGAAACGTCCCGTATCGTCGACCCCGCCGACGATCGGCGTTGCCGTCACCAGCCGCGCCCCGGCATCGGTCGCCAGCACATCGGAAGTCGCGAGTGTGCGATGTTCGGCGCGGAAATCGCTGTTGCTGCAGGCCGCCAAGGCGACGAGCAATGTCGAGAGCGCCAATCCCGTGAAATATCTCATGCTATCCCCCCGATCGACTGCAACTGTAAGCCGGTTGATCGACTTGAGACGTCCTGCGCAAGCAATTCGCCTTTACTCAGTCAGGATACGCATAGTCTGGATACGAGAATTCTGGCTGCGGACGGCAAGCATCCGCGCGAGGACAGATTTATCCTTTGATACTGGCCTTTAGTACTGGAGTAATCTTCCATCTATGGCTGCGCCGACCAGCAGAGCCATCTGGCGTTAACGCCGATATATCGCGGATCAATCGCCCATCGATCGCGCGAGGTCCCCTGCTTTCTTCTTCATTATTGCAATCAAATCTATCATCGCCTCCCCCCTCAGGCAATCGCCTTGTCAGCTTTTCGTCAATCGTGCCGCGCAGGATAGCTCGGTGAGAAGCTGGTCGGCGACCTCACTTGCATCAAGTGCGATGACAGCTCGAGGCCGTGCATGCGCGGTGATGCAGGTCGCATCGGCACGGCCGATGAAAGCGGACCGATGATGACAGTTGCCCCCGCTGCAAGCGGGTGACCTGGCCGGCCAGCCGCATCTGACGGGCCGGCCTTTTTTTGCTGCGTAACGTGCGTTATTCCGAGAGGAGGTTTTATTCCGACAAGAACACCGGCGGCACCGCGGCGGTCAGCCAGACGCCATTCTCCGCCTGGAAGAATTTATGTCCCTGCCGGTGCATTTCCCCTGCGGCGACGACCAGCACCTGCGGCTTGCCATGGCGCTGGCCGACCTTGACGGCTGTCTCCGCATCGGCCGAAAGATGTACGTGATGGCGTGAACCGGGCCGCAGGCCCTGCGCCCGGATCGATTCCATGAAGCGCGTCGCCGTGCCGTGATAGAGGAGATCGGGCGGCACCTTCTCGGCATAAGCGATGGCGACGCTCTCGGTCGAATGCCCCTGCACGGCGCGGATGCGGGCACCGTCCGCCGATAGGGCGAAGCGCTTCTTGTCACTGCTCGCGACCAGGTCGGCGATGACGGCGCGGTCGAGCTTGCGCCCCGCTTGTGCCGCCCCGGCGATCACGGCATCGATCTCCGCCCAGCCCTCGCTGTCGAGCGTCAGACCGATACTCTCCGGCTGGTGCCGCAGCACATAGCTCAGGAACTTGCTGATCTCGACCGACATATGGTCCCCCATGGCGTCACGCTAACCGTGAGGGACGATGTTGTCGAGACCGCATACTTCCGAAACCGATTGTACCTTGATTTCTGTCGAAGGCTCGGCTGGACTGGCAAGTCCTACCTGACGGAGTTCGAATGGACGATAAAAAGGTAACTCTTGGCAACGCGACCGAAGCCGCGCTCCAGAACGTCTATGATGTTTTTTCGGCAGCACCGAAGCCGGATCTGATCGGTGGCTGTCCCTGTTGCATCACCGAAAGCGAAGCTTGCGGCCTGCTTGCCGCGCCACTTCGGAATCTGACGTCAGATCAGCTCTGCGATTATGCTGCGAGCGTTTTGCTAACTGTCGGCAGCGAGGAAGATTTTCGCTATTTCCTGCCGAGATTGCTCGAACTCTCCATCCATGACGAATTTACCTGGCCTGACCGAGAAGTTCTTTTTGGCAAATTGCACCTCGCGGAATGGCAGGATTGGCCGGCGATTGAACGGCAAGCCATCGAGCGGCTCGCCCTTGCCGCTTTTGAAGATGATCTAGCCTCCGGCGATATCTATCAAATCGATAGCTGGCTTTGCACCGCCGCGCACTCGCACTTGCCACTCCAACCTTTTCTCACGCGCCTGGAACAGCCAGACCAGGTCATGGCCTGCCAAGGATTATTTGACTGGAATGCTGACTACCTGCCGTCAGGAAGATTGCGGAATGCCTTTTGGCCGGAAAACAGCAGGGCGATGCAGGAGGTTGTCCATTGGCTCACGTCAATTGAAGAGATCATCGCCAAACGATCCCGCCCTCTGAATTGATAGCCGCCGACATATCCGGGGATGCGATAGCCATCACACCCGGCTGTCTTCTGGCGCCACCCGCCCTCCCCATGCGCCTTGAACTGTGGCAGGATCACCGGCGCGCGATCAGGCTTGCAGGCGCGCCGTCACTGTGGGGAGAGACGTCATGAAGTATCAGATTTCCGGCACCACCATGCAGACGGTTGAGATCGACCTTGCCAGTGGCGAGGGCGTCTATAGCCAGACCCATGCGGTTGCCTGGATGAATGACCGCATCAACATGGAGACCAATACCGGCGGCGGCTTCTTCGCCGGCTTGAAGCGCAGCCTCGGCGGCGGCAGTTTCTTCGTCACCAATTTCGCCGCCGAAGGCAGCGGCCATGTGGCCTTCGCACCGCGTTTCCCCGGCACCATTATCGCCCGCGACCTGCGCGCCGGCGAGAGCCTGGTCTGCCGCAAGGAGACCTTCCTCTGCGCCGAGAAGTCGGTGACCCTGGAACTCGCCTTCCAGCAGCGCCTCGGCGCCGGCCTCTTCGGCGGCGACGGCTTCATCCTGCAGAAGGTGACGGGGCCGGGCACGGTCTGGCTCGATCTCTCCGGCGAAGTGGTGGAGAAGGAACTCAGTGCCGGCGACACCCTGCTGGTCCATGTCGGCCATATCGGCGTGCAGACCCCCGGCATCCAGTTCGATATCCGCATGGTGCGCGGCTTCCGCAATATCCTGTTCGGCGGCGAAGGCCTGTTCCTCGCCGAGCTGCGGGGGCCCGGCACCATCTGGCTGCAAAGCATGCCGATCATGAATCTCGCCGAGGAGATCGGCCGGCACCTGCCCGCCAAGCGTGGCGATGGCGGCTCGACCGCCACCGCCACCGCCATCGGCGGCGCGGTGATCGGCGGCCTGATCGGCAGGCTCTTCAACGGCGGCAACGGCAATAGCTGAGACAGTATCCCGGACAGTAGGATCGACAGGCGGAGTGATGGCAATGCCCGGAGCACCCTTCTTCATTTTTGGCGCCGTCTTGGTGGTGGCTTTCGCCTGGCGCCGGCAGCGGTCAGCGGGCAGGCCCTATGACGGCGGCCGTCAGCGTAATTTTTCCTGGAGCAATGACAGCAGCAGCGATTCGACCTCGTTCGATTTCACCGATCGCAGCGATAGCAGCACCGGCAGCTGGACCGATGGCGACGCAACCAACACCGGAGATGCGAGTTGCAGCGACAGTGGTGACAATGACAGTAGCAGCGACAGCTGCAGTGACAGCGGCGGTGGCGATAGTGGTGGCGGCGACAGCGGTGGCGGCAGCAGCGATTAGCCAAGCCCGAGCTGCGCATGGCCGGGCGAATGCCACCTTTCCATGACAGGTTCCGGATGATACCTGTCGATGCGGAAGCGTGCTATAATACCTTGAAGCACAATCAGGTGGCAGCACATCGGGTTATGCTTCGCGATAGCGGCCTGCCATGAGGCGCTCACATGATCATTGTTGCTTGCTTGCTGGTGGTCTTCGCCTTCTACGCCTTGCTCTACAGGCCAACACCGCGGCGAAGGCAGGAAGGCAATTCCGGCGCCGGCAGCTATGGCGCCGGCAACCATAGCAGCGTGACCGGCGGCGATTCCGGCCCGAGCTGGAGCGATGGCGGTTCATCCGGGCATCATGGGAGCTCCGATGGCGGTGGACATGGCGGCGGCCACTGAGCCGCGTGTTCACGCGATAGCGCCCGACAGGAACCGGCTTTCGCTTCCCAAATAATTGCACCCTTGAAGCCGACGACCTGCACCGGACGGAGACGCTTGTCGCTGTCCGGGCAACGGCGTGATAACACCGCCTTGATGGAATGCAGAGCCCCTGCACGGCGTTATCGGCATGCCCGCTTGCGCATGCGGGTATTCGTCACGCCCATGGAGTTCCGATATGTTGATGGTTCTGCTTGCCACGGCCGGCTTGCTGTCCCTGCCGCCGCAAGCCACCGCCGATACGCCGCCGGTTTCACCCGCTGGCGCCGCCTCGCCGCTCATATTCGTCGATCAATCCGGTCAACCCAGTATCGCTTCGATCGTCATCGACGAGGCCTCGCGCCGCATTCTCTATGACTACTACCAGCGGCATCTGCAGCAGTACCAGGCCTCGCCAGGATATTATCAGAATGACCAGGGCGAAGATGAGAACGGCAACGGCAAGAAGAACGGCAATGGCAATGGCCATGGCAAGAACAAGGGGCTGCCGCCGGGCCTTGCCAAGAAGAGCACCCTGCCCCCCGGCCTGCAGAAGCAGCTGGCGCGCAACGGCCAGCTGCCGCCCGGCCTGCAATACCGCGCGCTGCCGCCTGATCTGCTGGTGCAATTGCCGCCGGTCGCACCCGGCTATCGCTATGTCATCCTCGATGACCGCGTGATGCTGATCCGCGCCGCCACCAATGTGATCATGGATCTCCTGCAGGTGCCCGGCCTCTGATCGCCTTCGGCCGTCGCAAGGCGAGCCTGAAAGAAAAGACGGCCCGGTCATCAGACCGGGCCGTTTTCAGAGGGGGACAATCAAGCTTGGGACGATCTGCTTTATTCCCCCGGGCGAAACGTTATTTGCCGGCCAGCAGGGAATCGAGCGCTGCCCGTGTCTCCGGCGAGACCGGCGTCTTGTTCGCCGCTGCATTCAAGGCGTCCTGAGCGGCCTGATCCGCCGCCGCCGCAGTGGCATCAGCCGCAGCAGCCGCGTCGGCCGCTGCCTGTG
>DATMUQ010000863.1:0-2231 GCA_035563795.1 Terriglobales bacterium
ATCGACGATTTCGGCACCGGGTATTCGTCTCTGTCGCATCTGCATCGATTCCCATTTCATACCTTGAAGATCGACCGTTCCTTCGTTATTCGCCTGACCGAGAATCGCGAAGGTTTCGAGATTTGCAAGGCGATCGCCAAGCTGGCGCATATCCTGCGCCGCGACGTCGTCGCCGAAGGGGTGGAGACGGCTGCCCAGGCCGAACAACTGCGCAATCTGGCGGTGGAATACGGCCAGGGTTATCTCTATGCAAAACCCTTGCCGGTGGCCGATGCCACGGGCTTTTTGCGCCAACATCTCGGCCTGCATAATAAGCAGGCGGTGGGGGCGTAATGGTCGCCGGACCGGTCGCCAATATGCCCAATCTGCGCGATCAGCGATTGCTGAGGCTGTACGATTATTGGCACGAAAAAGCCGAGGGCCGGCGCATGCCGGCCTATCGCGACATCGACGCCTTGGACATGAAATCTTGGCTCGGGAATTTAGTCCTTGTCGAGTTCAAGGAGAGCCTGTTCGATTACCGGATCCGGCTCGAAGGAACCCATATTGAGGACTATTACGGCGACCGACGGACCGGGCATGGCTTCGAGCTGGTGACCTCCGCCGGCGAGCGGGAATTGCTGATGCGGCAGTATCGGCCGGTCTATGAGGATGGGCGCCCGGCCTATTACGAAGCAGCCTTCGAGAACAGCTACGGCATCTTCTCGCATCAGGCGAAGCTGCTGCTGCCGCTGTCGCAGGATGGCCAGAACGTCAACATGATCCTGGCGGCAATCTACTTTCTGTGAGGCGCCAGGCCCGGTTTGGTCGCGCTGCCGGTGGGCGGTATTGGCCCGACTGCATAACCGGCCCTTATAAGTGGTCTAGTAACGTTTTATTGCTGCAATGAGTTTTGTCGAAGAGAAGCGCAGCCGAGTGGTTGTCCTGTGACCGAAATACGCCGACGCGATCTGCCACCCAATCCGGTATCCGGCCTCTTTATCGGGTCGGTCGATGCCGGGACCGCCCTGTCCAGCCCACGGGTGCAGGCGATCTATGACTGGTGGCAGGGACTCGCCACCCAGCGCGGCGGCATGCCGCTCTGGGATGATTTCGACATCGTCGAGCATCGCGCCTTGGCGCCGTATCTCTTCGTGGTGGAAACCCCGGCGGATGGTGCGTTTCGTTTCCGGCTGCTGGGCGAGGCAGTGATCAACATGATCGGCCGCAATGTCTCCGGCGAGCTGGTCACCAGCCGGCCGAACGACGATTACGGCCACGATCTCTATGGCTATTACCAGTCGATCATTCTGACGCGCGGCTGCCGCATGTGCCGCGGCACCCTGGATTTCACCGGCAGCGAGCATCGCTACTTCGAATCCATCGATTGCCCAACCGCCAATGACCAGGGCGACATCACCCGGATCATCGGCGTCATGGACTATATCGAGGAAATCTCAGCCTAAACCGAAGCTATTCTCGCTACCGGTCACGGATGGCGAGCGGTTACTTGCGCGCCCCACCCTTGGCGGGGCTCGGCACCAGGTGCGATTCGATCAACCAGATCTGCTGGTCGACGCCGCGCGAAATGCCGGTGAAGAGATCGGCGGTGTCGGCATCGCCGAAATCGGCGGTCTCATCGATCGCCTTGCGCGCCGAGGTGCCAAAATCCGACAGCGCCGAGGTGACGGCCTCGATATGCGTCTTCACATCGGCAATGCCATGCGCATAGGGCTTCAGGAAAGACTTCTTCACCGCCGTCTGCGACGTGCCTTCGGCCGTGCCACCCAAGGCACCGACGCGCTCGGCGATCGTGTCGTAGAAGTCGATGGTTTCGGCAGCCACCTTGTCGAACAGCTCATGGATGGCGATGAAGCCGTCGCCGCGGACGTTCCAATGCGCCTGCTTGATCTGGCCATGCAGATCGATGGCGGCGGCAAGATGCGCGTTCAACACGGCGATGGATTTGGCGCGGATATTTTCCGACAGGGTATTCTTGGTACGATACATCACGGTTCTTGGTCCTCTCTTTGCGGGGTTGGACGGATGAAATAGATATGGGTGTCGCAAGGCAATTGAACCAGCGACATCGGGGCGCAGTATCTTTTCCGCTGGCGCGCCTGCGGTCAATGCCTGTCTCACGCAAAAGCTGCGATCGCCTTTATCGATCGTGGCGATTGAGCAGGCCTATGGACCAGCAGGCAGCAGAAAGTTAAGGGCGGCGCATAGGCGAGCGCCGTGCACCCGCCAAA
>DATMUQ010000864.1:0-3337 GCA_035563795.1 Terriglobales bacterium
CGGTTTCCGCCAGGGTCAGCGGCGTATCGGAGAGCAGCGCGCCTTGCGGCCCCGCCAGCACCTGATGCACACCATGGCCAAGCTCATGGGCCAGCGTCATCACATCGCGTGTACGGCCGTGATAGTTCAGCAGCAGATAAGGATGTGCACTGGGTACGGTCGGATGGGCGAAGGCACCGGGCGCCTTGCCCGGCGTCGCCGGCGCATCGATCCAGTTCTTGTCGAAAAAGTCTCGGCCGATCTTCGCCAGTTCCGGCGAGAAGGCGTTATAGGCGGTGAGCACCGTATCCTGGGCCTCCGGCCAGGCGATCAGGCGATCGTCGTCGCTGGGCAGTGGCGCATTGCGGTCCCAATAGTCCAGCGCCTCCTGGCCCATCCACTTCGCTTTCAGCTTGTAATAGCGATGCGACAGGCGCGGATAACTCTGCTTGACGGCATTGACCAGGGCATCGACCACCGTATCCTCGACCTGGTTGGCGAGGTTGCGCGAGGAGACCGGGCGGGCGAAATCGCGCCACTTGTCCTCGATCTCCTTGTCCTTGGCCAGCGTATTGGTGATGAGCGCGAACAGGCGCTGATTGTCCTTGAAGCCCTTGGCAATGCCGGCCGCCGCCGATTTGCGCTTGGCCGGATCGCGATCGGTCAGCAGATTGAGCGCCTCGTTGCTGGTCAGGCTCTTGCCATCGACATCGAAACGGAGATCGGCGACGGTTTCGTCGAATAGACGGTTCCAGGCGCCGCGTCCGGTGAGATATTTCTCATGCAGCAGACGTTCAACCTCGTCGGACAGCTGATGCGGCCGGAAGGCCCGGGTGGCATCAAGCCACGGCACATAGCGCTTCAGCGGCGCGTGATTGAGCTGCTTCGCCAGCGCCGCATCCTCGATCTTGTTGATCTCCAGCGAGAAGAACAGGGTCTCGACCGAGATGTCGTTGGCCTTCTCATTGATCTCCTGCTGGAAACGGGCGATCTGCGCATCGGCCATATTGGCGGCATAGACCAGCTGAGCGTAGCTCATCACCTTGCCGAGCAGTTCCTGGATGACTTCGTATTCCTCGATCGCCGCCAGGAGCGTTGCGCCGGACAGACCGGCAAGCTTGCCTTCGTAATTCTTGCGGAAGACCTTGGAGCGATCCGCCGCCGCCGTCAGGTCGCGCTGGATCTGGGCATCCTGGGGACCCTGATAGAGATCACCCAGATTCCAGTTCGGCAGCGCCCCGAGCGCCGCATCGCCCGCTTTGGTTCCCCCAGCTTCGGCTCCCGTCGCGCCCTCGGCCACCCGGTACGTCCCCGGCAGGCCTGCCGTTTCCGTCGCCGGACCCCGAAAAATCGCCTTGCCGGCCGGCTGGCGGCCGAACGAGAACTGCTGCATGGTCAGTTTCCTTTGAGTTTTTCTCGACTTACTGTCTGATTTATATGGGAATGATTCGAGTGTCGCCAAGCGCCAAAGCGTTTTCCCCTTTTCAAGCCAGGGGCCAGAAAGGCCACCAGGAAGACAGGGGGATAACGCTACAGTGGCAAATTGGTGTCCGAACATCGTCGGAATGACATCGAATCGCCATAGGATGGCAGGAAAGTCGAGTCGGCCGCGCCACGGCTTCGCCGGAGCGGCAGCGGGGAGTTGAGAGATAGATGAGCTTTGAAACGGTTCCGAGCCTGGCACGGCTGTTCTTTGACCAGGCTGCGGCGCAGCGCGACCGGCCCTTTCTCTGGAGCAAACGGGACGGTGCCTGGCAATCGCGCAGCTATGCCGATATCGCCACCGATATCCGCCGCCTGGCCCAGGGCCTGATCGCGCTCGGCGTCGGCCCCGGCGACCGCGTCGCGCTGATTTCCGAGAACCGCCCGGAATGGCTGATCGCCGATCTCGCCATCGTCTCAGTCGGCGCCATCTCGGTCCCCGCCTTCGCCACCAACACCATTGAGGACAATCGCCATGTCATCACCCATAGCGGCGCCAAGGGGCTGATCACCTCCAACGATACCATCGCCAAGCGTGTCCTGCCGGCCGCCCTGCAGGCGCCGGAGCTGCAATTCATCATCGCCATGGACAACCTCAACCTGGCGCAGCAGCTGCCGATTCCGGTGCTGACCTGGGATGAGACCTTCGCCCGTGGCGAGGCTGTTGCTGCGATGGATCTCGACCAGCGGATCGCCGCCTTGAAGCGCCAGGACGTGTGCTGCTTCATCTATACCAGCGGCACCGGCGGCGTGCCGAAAGGCGTCATGCTGACCCATGGCTCGATCCTCTGCAACATGCAGGGTGCCTATAAGCTGCTGCTGGAGATCAATCTCGCCACCGAGATCTTCCTCTCCTTCCTGCCCTTGTCGCATGCCTATGAGCATACGGCCGGCCAGTTCCTGCCGATCTCGATCGGCGGCCAGATCTACTTCGCTGAAAGTGTCGAGCGCCTGGTCGAGAATATGGCCGAGGTGAAGCCGACCATCATGACAGCAGTGCCGCGCCTCTATGAGGCGATCCATCAGAAGATCCTGCGTGGCCTGAAGACGGCGAAGCCGACGCAACGCCGCCTCTTCGACCTCACGCTCAAGCTAGGCCGCAAGCGCTACGAAAATCCTGGCAGCCTCAGCCTGAAGGAAAAGCTGCTCGATCTCTTCTGCGATCTCACCGTGCGGCGCAAGGTCAAGGCGCGCTTCGGCGGGCGGTTGAAAGCCTTCGTCTCCGGCGGTGCGGCGCTCAATTACGAGATCGGTGTCTTCTTCCTGGCGCTTGGTGTGCGCTTGCTGCAGGGCTACGGCCAGACCGAATGCTCACCCGTGATCACCTGCAACCGACCGAACCGCATCCGCATTGATACGGTTGGCCCGGTCTTCGACGGATTGCAAGTCCGCATCGCCGAGGATGGCGAGGTTCTGGTGCAAGGCGAAGCGGTGATGGCCGGCTATTGGCGCGATACCGACGCAACCGCCAAGACGATCCAGGATGGCTGGCTGCATACGGGCGATATCGGCGAGTTTGATGCCGACGGCAATCTCAAGATCACCGACCGCAAGAAGGATATCATCGTGCTGAGCGGCGGCGACAATGTCTCCCCTGCCCGCGTCGAAGGCTTCCTGCTGCTGCAGCCGGAGATCGCCCAGGCCATGGTCCATGGCGACAAGCATCCACATGTCGTTGCCGTGGTCGTGCCGGATGCGGAATTCATGAAGGAATGGGCGACGCAGCACGGGATTGACGGTGCGCCTGAGCAGGTTGTCCACGACCCGCAATTCAACAAGCTGATCGGCCAGTCGATCGACCGCGTCAATCGCGGCCTCTCGGCGATCGAACGGATCCGGCGCTATGCCGTGCTGCCGGAAGGCTTCACCATCGATA
>DATMUQ010000865.1:0-2417 GCA_035563795.1 Terriglobales bacterium
TATCGATGGCCAACCGATCACATCGCCTGCAGGCGCCGTGGGTCTTATGCAGGTGATGCCGGAAACCTATGCCGAGATGCGGGAGAAATATGGTCTCGGTGCCGATCCATATGATGTCGCCGACAATATCATGGCGGGCACTGCCTATTTCGAGGAACTATATCGACGGTTCGGATTTCCGGGGCTGTTTGCCGCTTACAATGCTGGCCCGGAACGCTATTTGCAGCATCTGGAAGCGGGAAAATCGCTGCCAGATGAGACGATTTCATACATGGAAAAGATCACCGCCGTACTGGCCGAGAGCCACCAGATGGATGCGGCTTTATCTTCAAAAACCGCTGCGCCAACGTCGTCTTCGGCGGCAAAAAGCCCACGGTTTTTTGTGACGAACAGCGACCAATCCAGTGATCGAACCGCCTCGATCTTCGTGCCGCTCGGATCATCGGCCATCTTCCGCCGGTGAAAGTCAGTGTATTTGAGCTGGCAGGGTCGATGGAGCCGATCTCAAAATCCGTAAGGCAAGATAAAAGCTCCGTCTCCATGAGACGGCTAAGTCACTGTCTGCACATCCTTCCTTATAGAGATAGCGCCGCTCTTGCTGGAGGCAGATCACAGCAAGCCTTTGAAATATTGATCTTCTCTGGAGACAACTTGTCACTGGGTCGGATGCGATGCTTGCCTGTCGAGCGATGATCGGCGAGGTGACGCGATGAAGCATGATGATGATTTCGAGCCAAAGGTCGGCAAGCCGAAGGTCAGCGGTGGTCAGCGCGGCAGGAAATACTTACACCGCGTGCTACAATCGGTGGCACTTGCCGGTGGTCGACCCAGCTCACGCTCATCGGCGAGGAGATCATCATTCTCAGGCGCTCGGATCGGCCGCGGTGCTGGTCTTGGGCGGATACTGGGGTCGCGTGACCAGTACGCCGACTTTCGCGGGCGGCGCGTCATCGTCAAGTCACGCCTGGTCAAGCTGGGTGGCAAGGGGATCGAGGCCGCTAAGGCCCATCTTCGCTATATCCAGCGAGACGGGGTGACCCGAGAGGGAACACCAGGTGAACTCTATTCCAAGGATCAGGATCGAGCGGATGGAAGGGCCTTCATTGAGCAAGCTCAGGGCGATCGCCATCAATTCCGCTTCATCCTGGCAGCCGAAGATGGGGCCGACTACGAAGATCTGAGACCACTGACCCGCCGGCTCATGATCCAGATAGAGCAGGACTTAGGCACGAAGCTCGATTGGGTAGCGGCGGATCATTTCAACACTGGCCATCCGCACACCCATATCATCCTCCGAGGGAGGGATGAGCGTGGCAAGGACCTGGTCATTGCACGAGACTATATCTCACGCGGGATCCGGGAGCGGGCGGTGGAACTGGTGACGCTGGATCTCGGTCCTCGCACCGATATCGAGATCGAAACGCGGTTACGCCGAGAAGTCGAGCAGGAACGGCTGACCAGTATCGACCTTGGGCTCATTCGGGATGTTGACGAAGATGGGCTGGTGCAGGCTGTGGGGCGCAATCCCCTCCAACAGTCTTTGCGGGCAGGGCGATTGCAGAAACTGGCAAGGCTCGGTCTGGCCACCGACATGGGTTCCGGGTGGTGGCACCTCGGTGATGGAATGGCGGATACGCTGCGCCGGATGGGCGAGCATGGCGACATCATCAAGATGATGCACCGAGAGCTCACCGAAAAGGGTATCGTGCGAGTGGCACCGGATTACGTTATTTATGATCCGTCAGTGCCAGGCACGCGACCAATCGCCGGCCGGCTCGTCAGCCGCGGTCTTGCCGAGGAGCTTGAAGACCGACATTACCTGATCATCGATGGTGTGGATGGAAGGGCACATTACGTTGACATTGGGAAGAGCGAAGCGGCCAGACCGATTTTCGAGAATGCCATTGTTCAGATTGAACCGAAACAAATAGAGCCCCGGAAGGCTGACCGCGTCATTGCGGAGATCGCGGCGGCGCATGAGGGACGATACAGCGTCGATATTCACCTTCGGCACGACCCAACTGCCAGCGCTGCCTTTGCCGAGAGTCATATGCGCCGGCTGGAGGCGATGCGGCGCAATACAAATCTGGTGCAACGCCTGCCCGACGGCAGCTGGATCATCGAGCCAAACCATCTGGAACGTGCAACGGATTACGAGCGGCGGCTCGTTAAACAAGCACCAGTCATCGTACAGATGCTCTCGTCGTTCTCTTTAGAGCAGCAAATTGGTGCCGATGGGGCGACCTGGTTGGATCGGGAGCTCATTTCAGAAACGCCGAAACCCTGGGGCGATGCGGGGTTCGGTCGCGAGGTGCTGGATGCACAGCGTCGGCGGCGGCAGTGGCTCATGGACCAAGGACTGGCGCGGGAAGAGAACGGCCACACCATCTATCGTGCTAACCTCATCGCAATACTCC
>DATMUQ010000866.1:0-2100 GCA_035563795.1 Terriglobales bacterium
CGCCTGATAACCGTAGATCTCGTTGGTCAGCTGCTGCGGCACCTGGGCGGAACGGATCAAGGCGCGGAACAGCAGGCGGTTCAGCAGGCTCTGGCGCGTCTGGGCGACATAACCGGCCTCATCGACGCCGTTCTGGCTGAGCACCTGCAGGAACTGCTGGCGGCTGAACTTGCCGTCGAGGCCCTTGAAGTTGGGATCGACCTGGATGGTCTGCAGTACCATGGAGCTCGGCACTGAGATGCCGAGGTTATGAGCATAGACCTGGAACAGCTTGTCGTTGATGCCCTGGTCGACCACGCGCTGCGCGATTCCCAGCGCCTTCATCTGCTGCATCGTCAGCTGCGGGTATTGCCGCTGATATTGCTGCAGGGTCTGGCGCAGATCGTGGTTCAGCTCCACCTCGCTGTATTCGAGGTTACCGACCTTGGCGACCGGTGCGCTCTTGGTATTGCCACGGAAAATATCGCCGACGCCCCAGGCGCCGAAGGCGAAGATCAGGATGACGAAAAGGACCTTGGCGACCCAGGAGGCGGTCTTATGACGGATGGTGCTGAGCATGCTGATATTCCAGATTAAAATCGGCCGGCATCATAGGGATGGCAACCGGCCGCGGCAAGCGCCGAGGCGGGCCGCCGGTCTCCCGCCTTGGCTGCCGAGGCAGTGAGCGTTTGGCGGTCGGGGCCTGCTGTGCTACCTAGCCGGCTCAGCCGGGCAGCCGCCGGCGGGTCCATCAGCTGCGAGGAAGAATGACCACTGCGAATGTTCGGCCGCTGGCCGCCGGAAACTGGAAAATGAACGGGACAAGCGCCTTCGCCCGGGATCTCGTCCAAGGGCTGGCGGAAAAGACCGCCGCCGCTGGCAGCAGCCTGGCCGCGGATGTTCTGGTTTGCCCGCCCTTTCCTTATCTGGAAGCTGCAGTGGAGACGGCGGCCGGACGGGTTGCTGTCGGCGGCCAGGATTGCCATGCCAAGGCATCCGGCGCCCATACTGGCGACATTGCCGCCGCCATGCTGGCCGATCTTGGCTGCAGCTATGTCATTCTCGGCCATTCCGAACGGCGAACCGACCACGGCGAATCCAGCGCCACGGTCCAGGCCAAGGCTGCTGGGGCCCTTGCCGCAGGTCTGGTGGCGATTGTCTGCGTCGGCGAGACGGAAGCCGAGCGGGATCGCGGCGAAACCATTAAAATCGTTGAAAAACAGATTGTTGAATCGCTTCCTGCAGGCGCCACGGCGGCTAATCTGGTGATCGCTTATGAGCCGGTCTGGGCGATCGGCACCGGTCGCACCCCGACCAATGCCGATGTCGAGGCGGTACATAAGGCGATCCGCGCCCTGCTACAGCGGCTACTCGCCGATGGCGGCAAGGTCCGCATCCTCTATGGCGGTTCGGTGAAGCCGTCCAATGCAGCCGAATTGATGGCGATTCCCGAGGTCAACGGCGCCCTGGTGGGCGGCGCCAGCCTGAAAGTCGAGGATTTCTGGGCGATTGCGGCTGCCTGCCGGTGAGCCGGACGGGCGACCGGAGCCAAGTGGCGCTGGCAGGAATATCAGTGGCGGGAAGATAAACATAAGCAATCCGGGGCTTTGCCGGAAGGGGGGCTTCCAGCATGGCGCCCGGGCGCAAATGGGACTGGCAATCGCCCGTCAAACCGGTTAGAACCCCGACCAAATCGACGTGAATTCAAAGGATTGGTGCGATGATTGTCGTACTGGTAGTGCATATTCTGATCGCCGCCTTCCTGGTCGGCATCATCCTCATCCAGAAGAACGAGGGTGGCCTCGGCGGTCTCGGCGGCAGCTCCGGTGCGGGGGGCATGGGCGGTCTTCTGGCCGGCCGGACCCAGGCCAATCTGCTGACCCGGACGACGGCCGTTCTGGCCGCCGCCTTCTTCCTGACCAGCATTGCCCTGGCGGTGTTTTCCAGCCGCGGCGGCCACAATGTCCTGGTGCCGGAAGTCAACCAGCCCGCCGGTACGGCTTCGCAGCCGCTGGTGCCGCTGAACACGACCAATCCGGCCCAGCCTGCAACCGGCACTGCGCCGGCTGTTCCTGCGGCGCCGGCTCAACCGGAACCGGCCAAGCCGGCGGCTCCGGCCGG
>DATMUQ010000867.1:0-3210 GCA_035563795.1 Terriglobales bacterium
GAAAAAAGCATCGACCGGCCGGCGCAGTTGCGCCAATTCAGCCATAGCCGCGGTGAACTGCTCGCCGGCCACGGCCCGGGCCGCCTGATCGGATGCCGTTGTCAGCGCGCGATGGAGATCCCGCTCCTCGGCCTGGTCCAGCAATGCCGGATCGACGGCACCATCATGGGACTTGTTGTCCTTCTTCTCTTCGATACGCACGATATTGCTGGCGCGCTTATAGGCGGTCAGCAGATTGGCGCCATCCTCGCTGGCAACGAAGCCCGCCAAGGCATCGACCCGCGCCAGCAGGCGCGTCAGATCATCCTCATTGCCGAGCGCGAAAACGGCGCTGATGAGATCATGGCGCGTGCCCTGCTCCTTCAGCGCGACCTTCAGGCGGTCGGCGAAGAACTCCATGAGATCGGCGATGACCGCCTTCGGCTGGTTCTTGTCGAAACCGCCGGCCGAGCCGCCATGATCATAGTAACCGCTAAAAGCGCGGCCCAGCACATCGCGCAGCTTCAGGCGCAGCTTGTTCTCGACGATGAGACGGATGACACCCAAGGCTGCACGGCGCAGCGCGAAGGGGTCCTTCGACCCCGTGGGCTTTTCATCAATGGCGAAGAAGCCGACCAGCGTATCCAGCTTGTCGGCCAAAGCCACGGCCACGCTCACCGGCGCCGCCGGCACCCGGTCATTGGGACCGAGCGGCTTGTAATGATCGGCGATCGCATCAGCGACGTCTTCCGGCAGTTTCTCCAATTGCGCGTAGTAACGGCCCATGATGCCTTGGAGTTCCGGGAACTCCCCCACCATGCCGCTGGTGAGGTCGGCCTTGGCCAATTGCGCCGCGAGCTTGGTGTCAGCGGTGTCAGCGCCGATCTCGCGCGCGAGTTCCACAGCCAGCGCCGTATTTCGTGCGACCTTCTGCCCCACCGTGCCCAATTTCGCGTGATATGTGACGGTATCGAGACCGCTGAGGCGACCGGCGAGCTTGATCTTCTGATCCTGGTGCCAGAAGAACTGCGCATCGGAAAGACGCGCCCGCAACACGCGTTCGTTACCAGCGATGATCTGCGCGCCACCATCAGCAGCGGTGATATTGGCGACGACCAGGAAATGCGGCGCCAGCTTGCCGTTCGTCTGTTCGACGGCAAAATATTTCTGATGCGTGCGCATCGAGGTGGTCAGCACCTCAGCCGGCACATCCATGAATTGCTGGTCGATGCCGCCCATCAGCACCACCGGCCATTCGACCAGGCCGGTCACTTCATCGAGCAGCCCCTCATCCGGCTTCACACGGAGACCCTTGGCCTTGGCCAGTTCTTCCGTCTGCGCCTTGATCGATGACCGGCGTTCAGCAGCGTCCAGCACCACATGAGCCGCGCGTAACTTCGTCTGATAATCGGCAAAGCCGGCGACCGTGATCTCGCCCGAAGAAAGGAAGCGATGGCCGCGCGTCGCAGCACCGAAGCTGATGCTCTTGCCACCGAGATCGAAAGCACCTTCCAGCACCTTGCCGTCGAAGAGAGCGATGATGCTGTGCAGCGGGCGCACCCAGCGCTGGGTATAACCAGCCCAGCGCATGGATTTCGGCCAAGGCAAGGCGATCATCGCCTCGGTGATGATCTGCGGCAGCACCTGCGCCGTCGCCGAACCCTTCTTCTCGACGACGGCGAAATAGAAGACGCCCTTGCCGGTATCGCGCTCTTCGCACTGATTGAGCGCAGTGAGGCCGGCGGATTTCAGGAAGCCGTCGATCGCCTGTTGCGGCGAGCCGACCCGCGGTCCCTTCTTCTCTTCCTTCACATCCGCCTGTGTCACCGGCAGGCCGTCGATGACGAGCGCCAGGCGGCGTGGCGTCACATAGGCATCAGCGCGGGTGAAAGCGAGACCGGCGGCCTTCAGCTTTTCCGTGACGAGGCGCTTCAGATCATCCGCCGCCTTCGCCTGCATGCGGGCGGGGATTTCTTCGGAGAAAATCTCCAGGAGCAATTCGGCCATGATGATCAGGCCTTCTTCTGATCGGATGAAACACGCTGCGTTGCCTCCCAGGCTTCGCAGCAGGATTTGGCGAGCGCGCGGACGCGGCCGATATAGGCCTGGCGTTCCGTCACCGAGATGACGCCGCGGGCATCCAGCAGGTTGAAGAGATGGCTCGCCTTCAGGCACTGGTCATAGGCCGGCAGCGGCAGCGGCTTGGGCAGATTCAAGATCGCCGCGCATTCCTTCTCGGCATCCTGGAAATGCTGAAACAGCAGCGTCGTATCGGCATATTCGAAATTGAAGGCTGAGTATTCCTGCTCGGCCTGCAGATAGACATCGCCGTAAGAGAGGCCAGCCGGACCGTCGACGCCGTTGAAGTCGAGGTCATAGACGTTCTCGACGCCCTGCACATACATGAACAGGCGCTCCAGCCCATAGGTCAGCTCGGTGCAGACGGGATCGACTTCGAGGCCGCCGACCTGCTGGAAATAGGTGAACTGGCTGACTTCCATGCCATCGAGCCAGACTTCCCAGCCGAGGCCCCAGGCGCCGAGGGTCGGGCTTTCCCAATCATCCTCGACGAAACGGATGTCGTGCTTCAGGGGATCGATACCGATCGCCTTCAGGCTACCGAGATAGAGATCCTGGCTCTCGGCCGGTGACGGCTTCAGAATCACCTGGAACTGGTAGTAATGCTGCAACCGATTGGGGTTTTCGCCATAGCGACCGTCTTTCGGCCGGCGCGAGGGCTGCACATAGGCGGCGTTCCAGGGCTTCGGACCCAGCGAGCGCAAAGTGGTCGCCCAGTGGAAAGTACCGGCGCCGACCTCCATGTCATAAGGCTGCAGAATGGCGCAGCCCTGGCGCGACCAATAATTCTGCAGCTTCAGGATCAAGGCCTGAACGCATGTCTCCGGATTGGCGATCCGCCCCATCGATTACCCCACTCTTCCCGCCCCCGACTAAACCGGCAGGCGCGTTTTCTCTACCGATGCGTGACACCGGCGTGACTTCTTATAGTGCGGCGCAAAATAAAGACCAGGGGCGTAATAATCAAGGCAAGCCGGGCTTTCGCACCAAGCCGTGATTGGTAGCGCGATCAAGCACTTGCTGTGCGAAAGGCGTCAGATGAGCTTAACGGCGACCCTGGCCGCAATCGCAGCGGCTGCCGGCGGCGATATAGGTGCCGCAGGACGGGCATTTCGTCAGATCTTCGACTGACTTCGCCTGCGTCTTGGCCGG
>DATMUQ010000868.1:0-5742 GCA_035563795.1 Terriglobales bacterium
CCAGCGGCTTCGATGCGGCGATCCGCATCGGTGAAGTGATCGAGCGCGACATGGTGGCGGTGCGCCTCGGCCCCGAGATGCGCCAGATCGCCGTCGCCACGCCGGATTATCTCGCCATCCAGGGCGCGCCGGCACATCCGCGCGATCTCGTCGATCATCCCTGCATCGGCTGGCGCTGGCCCGGCCATGCCACACCCTATGCCTGGGAGTTCTTCGAGAACGGCACCTGGTTCTCGGTCGCGGTCAGCGGACCGATCATCGTCAATGACAAGGAGATGGCTTTGCGGGCGACCCTGCAGGGGATCGGCATCGGCTTCGTCGTCGAAGCGACGGTGACCGACCATATCGCCGGCGGGCAGTTGGTGCCGCTGCTGCAGGAATGGTCGGCGCCCTTTCCCGGCCACTTCCTCTGCTATCCGCGCCAGCGCCAGATGGCGCCGGCCTTGCGGGCCTTCATCGATATGCTGCGCGCATCGATCGGCGATACGACCTCAGCCCTCACCGCGTGACAAAAGAAACGGGCGGGGAGTTGCCTCCGCCGCCCGTTCCTCCATCGTCCGATCCCCCACCGTCCGATGTTGACGCATCACCTCCTGTGGCTGCGATGAGTCCTTCCGCCTCAGGCGGCGCGGATCTCGCGCAGGAAGCTATCGACCTCGCTGCGCAGCACATCGCCATTGCGGGCGAGGCCACCGGCCGCGGTCAGTACGTCGCTGGCGGCATGGCCGGTCTCAGCCGCTGCCTGGGTGACATTGCCGATATTGGCCGAGACCTCCGAGGTCCCCTGCGCCGCCTGCTGCACATTGCGCGATATCTCCTGCGTCGCCGCCCCCTGCTCTTCCACCGCCGAGGCGATCGCGGTCGAGACCTCGTTCACACGGCGCACGGTATCGGCGATTTCGCGAATGGCCTGGGCCGAACTGGCCGAGGCCTCCTGGATGGCGCGGATCTGGGCATCGATCTCATCGGTTGCCCGCGCCGTCTGGGTCGCCAGTGTCTTCACTTCCGACGCCACCACGGCAAAGCCCTTGCCGGCCTCACCGGCGCGCGCGGCTTCAATGGTTGCGTTCAAGGCGAGGAGGTTGGTCTGCGAGGCGATGTCGTTGATGAGCCCCACCACTTCGCCGATCTTCTGCGCGGCATCGGCCAATCCCTTGACCTTGGCATCTGTGGCGGTCGCCTGGGTGACGGCGGCGCCGATAATGCGACTTGCCTCGCTGACCTGGCTGCCGATCTCGCGGATCGAGGCCGACAGTTCCTCGGTTGCCGAAGCCACGGTCTGCACATTCTGTGTCGTCTGGTTCGAAGCCGCCGCCACCACGGTCGATTGCCGCGAGGTCTCTTCCGCCGTGGCCGTCATCGATTGCGCCGTCGATTGCAACTCGGTCGCCGAGCTGCTGACGGTAGAGACGACACTGGCGATCGCCTTCTCGAACCGGGCCACCGCCGCCTCGACCTGCTGGGCGCGCTTCAGCTGCCGCTGCTGCTCGGCCTGCTGGGCGGTGCGCAGGCGCTCGCCCTCCGAGAGCTTGTCGCGGAACACCTGCAGGGTCTTCGCCATCATACCGACCTCGTCACCGCGTTCGGTGCCCGGGATCTGGATGTCGAGCTTGCCGTCACCCAGGCTCTGCATGGCGCCATTGACGCCGCTGATCGGCGCGACGATGCCCTTCTTCGAAATCAGCAAAGCGATGGTGATGCCGATGACGATGCCGACCAGGCCGACACCGACTGCCAGATAGATCGATTGCTGCGCCGAAGCGGCCGTGTCCTTGGTGGCCTGATCGGTATTGACAATCGTCTGGTTCATCACATCGGCGGTCTTCTTCAAGGTATCGTTCAGTGCGCCGCGTACCTGCTGGTGAAAGGTCTCAAGCGCCTTGTCGTTCTGATTGGCAGCGCCGAAGGAGACAACCTGCTTCATCGGATCTTCCAGCTGGTTCATCGCCGTGCGGATGCCCTCGATCGTGCTGGCATCCTGCGGCCCGGCCGCCTTCGCCTTGTCGAGGAAATCGTAGTATTTCGCGAGATCGTCCGGATAGGCCGCGCTCATCGTCTTGATCTCGGCCGCGTCGTTCTCGGCGACGATGCCGTAGAGATCGGCCTTCACCGCCATCAGGAAGCGCGCCGAGCGCGAGAGATAAAAGACCTCCGCCTGCGGCCCCTTGACCAGCGCAGTATAGTCGCTGCTGACGCCGTTCATGCGATAGGCAGAGAATGCGAGGGCAATGCCGGTCAGGATGGCCAGCACTGCGACGACACAAAGGATCTTCGTGCCGATCTTCATATTCGCCATGTTGACCTCCAGAGTTTGCCGCGCGGTCACATGGACGGACCGAACAGCAGTTCCCTCACCCTGGTGGTGTTATTCTTCGCTGCAACCCTGAAGAATGTGTTAGCGGCACTGCAGCAAAACACGATGAGACGTGCAAATATGCGCGTCTCGCCTTCGACTGAGCGGAAGCCTTACCTATACTGACCTGAAACTGACGACCTTTAGGACCGAATGCGACCGCCGGCAATCAGAGCCGGCGGTCGCTAAGACGATCGCGTTGCACTACATGGCGCGGACGCGCAGCAGGAACGCCTCCACCTGCTGTTCGAGGTCGACGGCCTGGCGTGAGAGTTCCTGCGAGACATTCAGCACGACGGTCGAAGACTGTCCGGTATCGTCGGCCGCTTGGCTGACGCCGCTGATATTACCGGAGACTTCCCTCGTGGCGGCCGATTGCTCCTCCACCGCGCCGGAGATCGAGGTGTTGATCTCGCTGACCCTGGCGATGATGTCGGTGATCGCCCGGATCGCCTGTGCCGTCGTCTGGCTGGAATCCTGGATGCCCTTGATCTGCTGCTCGATCTCTTCCGTCGCCCGGCTGGTCTGCGTCGCCAGCGATTTCACTTCCGAGGCGACGACGGCGAAGCCCTTGCCCGCCTCGCCAGCCCGCGCCGCTTCGATGGTCGCGTTCAAGGCGAGGAGATTGGTCTGCGAGGCGATGTCGTTGATCATCTGCGCGACATTGCCGATCTTGTCGGCCGCTCCCACCAATTCGGCGACCATTTGCTCCGATTTGCGGGCGCCATCGACGGCGGAGCCGATGACATTGGTGGCTTCGGTAATCTGGCGGGCGATCTCATCGACCGAGGCGGATAGTTCCTCGGTCGCCGCCGAGACGGTGGCCGATTGCTGGTTGGTCTCTTCCGCCGAGCTCGCCAGCGCCTGCGCCGTGTTCTGCATATTGGTGGCGGAACCGGCCACCTGCTGCACCAGCGACTTCACATTGCGCTCGAAGGTATCGGCGAGCGCCGCATGCTCGGCCTTGCGGCCGGAGAGATCGGTGGCGAACTTCACTACCTTGCAGACCTTGCCATTGGCATCGAAGATCGGGTTATAGCTGGCCTCGATCCAGACTTCCTTGCCGCCTTTGCCGATGCGGCGGAACTGGTCGGCGGCGAACTCGCCGGAACGCAACGTCTCCCAGAACTTCCGATACTCGGCGCTCTCACGATAGGCGGGATCGACGAACATGCTGTGATGCTTGCCCTTGATCTCGGCCAGGCTGTAGCCCAGCACGGCGAGGAAATTGGCATTGGCATCGATGATGGTGCCATCGGGCAGGAACTGGATGACGGCCTGGGAGCGGTTGATGGCCGCCACCTGGCCCTGCAGATCGACCGAGGCCTGTTTCTTCGCGGTGACATCGGTGGCGAATTTGATGATCTTGCGGATCTTGCCGCCGGCGCCGCGGACAGGATTGTAGGAGGCCTCGATCCAGACTTCCTTGCCGCCCTTGCCGATGCGCTTGAAGGTATCGGCGGCGAACTCCCCGGCCCGCAGCCTCTCCCAGAATTTGCGATACTCGGCGCTCTCCCGATAGGCCGGTTCCACGAACAGGCTGTGATGCTTGCCCTTGATCTCGGCCATGCTGTAGCCCATCGCCTTCAGGAAATTCTCATTGGCGGTGAGGATGGTGCCATCGGGGGCAAATTCGATAATCGCTTGCGAACGGTCCAGGGCGGCCAGCACGGCATCGGCGGCGCCAGTAAATAAATGCAGGGACATAAAGCTTCTCCTCGGCCGCTGTTTATCCTGGTGATTTGCAGCGCGGCGGAGCAACTGTTACTGACGATTTCTAAATTTTCGTAAATGAAAGGCAGCTTAATGTAAGGGAAACATAGGCATAGGCCCTTATCCTCAAAACCGGGCTGTTTCAGGAAAATTAGCCCAAGAATGCGCGACCCTTATCTCGCCCGGCAGACGGAAGATAGAAGAACGCGAGAGCGGTACCATGACGGGGCCGCCCCTTTTCAACTTTGAGCACCGGAAACGCGCAAGTTCGGTTGTTCTATTCTGCGTTGTCGGGACGCCGTTTCCTCCCATGAGTACTATTTCGAGAACGATAGAAATAGAAGTTGACCAAGCCATCCGTTTGCCGGATGATATTTCCATGAAACTCGAAATAGCAGCCAAGCAACTTGAGTCCCTGGGCAATCCGACGCGCCTGCAGGTCTACCGTGCGCTGGTGCGGGCCGGCGATGATGGAATGCCGGTCGGCAGCCTACAGGAGAAGCTGGATATCGCCGCCTCGACCCTGTCGCATCACCTGAAGAACCTGATCGCCACTGGTCTGGTAACGCAGGAACGCCAAGCGACGACCCTGATCTGCCGCGCCCATTATCCGGCGATGGATGCCCTGGTCGGCTATCTCGTCAATGAGTGCTGCATGGATGCTGCCTGCAAACCGGCAGCGAAGCCGAAGGGCCGGGCTGCCTGAGTTTTTTTTGACCTATTATTTCGATAATTCCGGAATTAATGAAAGACTGACGCCATGCCCCATTCCGACAATCTTCCGGTGGCAATCATCGGCGGTGGCCCTATCGGGCTTGCCGCGGCAGCCAATCTCGTCGAGCGCGGCATTCCCTTCCGGCTCTATGAAGCAGGCGCAAGCGTCGGCGCCAATCTGCTCGATTGGGCGCATGTCCGAATCTTCACCAGCTGGGAACAGAGCGTCGATCCCGCCTCGATGCGACTGCTGAGCGCGTCAGGCTGGCGCTTGCCAGAGGTGATGACCTTGCCAACGGGTGGCGACTTGGTGCGGGACTATCTGACGCCCTTGGCTGCCTTGCCGGTCTTGCGAGATGCGATCGAGACCAATGCCCGGGTGACGGCGATCTCGCGCATGGGCATCGACAAGGTGACGAGCAAAGGCCGTGAGACCAAGCCGTTCGTGTTGCGGATTGAAACTGCGGCCGGCGAGATGCGCGATGATCTCGCCCGCGCCGTCATCGATGCTTCCGGCACCTGGACCCGGCAGAACCCGCTGGGTGGATCGGGCCTGATCGTGCCAGGCGAGATGGAACAGGCGTCCCATATCGCCTATGGCATGCCCGATGTGCTGGGGGCAGCGCGAGCACGTTATGCCGGCAAGCGCGTCGCCGTCATCGGCTCCGGCTATTCGGCGATCAATGTCCTGCTCGATCTGGCGCAGCTACCGGATACGACGCTGACCTGGGGCATTCGTGGCAGCAATCTCGCGCGCATTTATGGCGGCGGCAAGGATGACCAGCTGCCGGCCCGGGGCGCGCTCGGCTGGCAGTTGCGACAGTTGGTGGACCAGGGACGCATCCGGCTGATGTCCGGTTTCTCCACCGAAGCGGTGATCGCTTCCGGCGAAGGCCTGGTGCTGAAAGGCGCGACGCGGGAAGGCATGCTGTCGCTGTGGCCGGTCGATGAGATCATCGGCT